>JAKUPQ010000013.1:0-10000 GCA_022450665.1 Alphaproteobacteria bacterium
ACCCCAAGTGCCACCCGCCCATGCAACGAATCTGCTTCGCCTTTGTCGGATAGTAGTTTTACAATAATAATTGTGCTGGAAACCGTGAGCGCCACCGATACATAGGTGCTTTCCACCACGCCATAGCCCATCCAGATGCAGATGCCAAAGCCTATAATGGAAGTAAATAGTACTTGCCCAAGTCCGGTCATGGTGGCAACAGCGCCAGTGGTACGAATAAGCTGTAGATCGAGCTTTAACCCTACCACAAACAATAATAGTGATATACCCAGATGCGCCAGCAGGTCGATATGTTCGGAAGATTGCACAATGTCTAAAAACGACGGGCCTACAAAAATGCCGACCATAATGAACGACACAACCAGTGGCTGTCGCAGAAACATGCCCAAATACCCGCCAATTACCGAGATGACGAGTAATATGGATATTTCATAAAACACTGATCCGTGAGCGAGGGTATCTTCCATAATCCTGTGATATTACTCCGTATTACCAATTGGAGCAATGGGAGGTTCTTGCAAAGGCTTTTTATGTGCAGCATAACGACCTAAACCAATGACCAATAATAGACCAATTGCCATAAGCACCAAACCAATTTGGCCGGAATCGCTTATTTGTTCTGGCCATAGGGGGGTGGAAGATACAAGCCGTTGCTTCTCGCGAATGGTCTCATAAATGCGCTCTTGAAACGGCCAGATCATCCACAGCGACCCTACCAATATGCCTGTTATTGCCAGCACACTTGGTCGGTAATAATGGGCAAGTAGCCATGATGCACCTCGCGAAAAGGCAATTAACCCCGTAAAGCAGCCGAGCATAAAAGGCAGTATAATCGACATATCAAGACTGCCGATACCCCCAAGAATATAGGCGTATTTTCCTAATATCAGCAAAATAAATGAGCCGGAAATTCCTGGTAGCAGCATTGCTGAGATGGCGACGCATCCGCATAAATAGACAAACCACCATGTTTCTGGAGTGTTAACAGGCACTACATTGACCAGCAACCAACCTGTCGCTATCCCAGCAAACACGATGAGCACTTCCTTGCCATTAATTTTACCCATTTCTTGCAACAGCAAAACGATCGATCCGGCAATCAGCCCGAAGAACAGGCCGTATATTGGTTCGGGGTGGGAAAGCAACAATTGGGGAATGGGAATGAATTTGGTAAAGGTGATGACGGCAAGCCCAATGCCAAACAGCAATGGCACAACAAAAAAGAAATGCGCGTGGGTAAGAGCGACATTGAATTTTCCGCGCATTAGCAATGAAAACCACGCCATATCAAAGGATTTCACGGCTTCTATTAAGCGGTGCCATATTCCAAGAATATAAGCCATGGTGCCACCGCTAACCCCGGGAACAATGTCCGATGCACCCATGCAACAGCCTTTCGCCAGCAGCGATGGCGCTTCATCATGGGTGGTGATAGCGATGCAAGTAGCAATAAGCGGTTTGTTCAGCAACCACAACCAGCCGCGCATAATGATGCGGTGGAGCGGCGTGAAAAACATGATGCCAGTCACCGTCAGAGCAAGTGGGATGGAGCCGCCAAAAATATCACTAAACCAATGGGCGCCGCCTATAAGTCGCGGGAATATAAAAAATATTGCCCCAGTTAGCATTATAATGCCAATGCGTCTTCCGGCAAAAAACCATAATGCCAGCGTCATCATAAACAACACGGTTCCATGATCGCTGGGATAGCTGCTATAGGCGATATCTTTGGTTTCAAGCCATGTGATACTCTCTGAAAGTCGCACTGTATTGTCTAGGGTTGCGGTGGGGCTGGCGCGGTTGACTAGACCCATCACGTCAGTAAACACCAATGCAACGGCAAGTGCCACGGCAATCGTAAGCATTACCGCTATCCGTTCATGTACATAAGCGCGATTTTCAGCGGTAATATATTGGAAAGCCAGCCATAACATGAGCATAATGGCCAGAAAATCAAAAAAATGATTATTGCCAATTGCCCATATATGCTGCCACCACACCCGTTCGCGTAAAGTGTTGTTTAAAGTGCGAAATACGGTGTCATCTGCCAAGTTCCACCACGGCTGCATGGCGTCTATACCATACCATCCAGCAAATATGAGCGCTGCGATGCTAAGGCATAACATGAGCGGCAACGGACGAAAAGCTGGGGTGTCAAAAACAGAACCGTTCATTATAGGTCGCTATGCTGGAGGTTAGATTGCGCCGATTGTGCAAAAAAACGCCCCTTCACTCAACTCTTAAATCCATCATTCGGCGTTAAAATGCTAAAATAGCCAATAAAACATCGTGAGCGCGCATTTTTCCGCTTGACTCTTTGTGCAAAAAACATACATTCGTAACCCTATTCCTCTGGTGGGGGCGTAGCTCAGTTGGTAGAGCACCTGGTTTGCATCCAGGGGGTCGCGGGTTCAACTCCTGTCGCCTCCACCATTCCTTTCAAAAATTTTGAGTAAGTTTTCTCCAGCCTTGTGTCTGGCCGCTTTTGTGCTTTAAAAGCGCATCTTATGTTATCCGCAGCGTAGTCACACAATTACAGCATTATGGTGCGCTTATGTGGGGGTTTGGCTTAGGGGTGAATACAAAATATTGATATACCGCGCTAAAATCTTTGATTTGTGATTTTTCTGATTCAGCAGTCAGCATGTAATTGACTGGTTCTTGATATCTCGTGGCTGCTTTGCGATGGATCGTTTATTTGGTGACAGTTACTACTAAGGTCCTACCAACCAAAAAGGAGAAATATTATGACTTACACATACAACAAACCATTGCTTTCGGCTGCGTCTATTGATGGCGATAAAGTTAAAAACGCTAAAGGTGAAGACTTGGGCAACATTAAAGATCTTATGATCAACACAGCAACCGGCGAAATTCAATACGCTGTATTGTCTTTTGGCGGATTCATGGGTATGGGCGACAAATTTTTCGCTGTGCCATGGGAAGCATTTGCAGTGGATTGGGAAGACGAATGTCTGACCCTGAATGTTGAAAAAGACGTGTTGAAAAGCGCTCCTGGTTTTGACAAAGACAATTGGCCAAATATGGCTGATCTTAAATTCCAAGATCAGATTTCAGGCCACTACGGTATTGGCGCACGTCGTGCAGCCTAACCGCTGAAATAAAAAAAAGCCCCCTCCTGTTCGCAGTAGGGGGCTTTTTTACGCAAAAAGAGAGAGATTGTAATGTGGTTTGATGATTGGAATGCTTTGTTAGATGTGGGTATTCGTGGGGTCGTATGCTTTATAGGACTAGTTGTTTTATTGCGCATGGGCGGTAAGCGTACACTTACAAAAATGAACGCTTTTGATTTTATAATGACCTATACCATAGGCTCTACCCTCGCCAGTGTTCTAACGAGTGAGACATTAACAATTTCAGAAGGCATTACCGCGCTGGCAGTTATCATTGGGGTGCAATATGTCATTGCATGGTGTGAAGTACGTTCAGATTGGTTTCAAAAAATCATTAAATCTCAGCCATCTGTATTATATGCGGATAACGATTATCAAATTAAAACCATGCGTAAAGAGCGTATTTCGCGTGTAGAGGTTTTAGCCGCTATGCGTTACAGCGGATTTTTAGATCCTTCGCAAGTGGAATATGTAATTTTAGAAACCGATGGCCAATTAAGTGTGTTACCCAAACAAAAAGAAGTAGACGACCAACGGGTAATGCAAACTGTTCGCGCATATAAGAATGCTCTGGATCAGACATAATCAGGCGTCGATGCAGTGCTGAAAATGGTCAAATATGGCTTCATAAAGCGCGTCGCCTAAATAGGCATCCTCTACCCCTGCGTCGATGCTTGGGTTGTCGTTAACTTCAATAATATAAGGTACGCCCTCAATTTCTTTAATATCCACGCCATACAGCCCGTTACCAATTAGTCCGGCAGCACGTATGGCAGTTTGCAGTACAAGCTTTGGAACATCGGGCAGGGGTACGCAATCGGAATCTCCGCTTTTGTTGGTTTTTGCGCCATGGTTATAGATTTGCCAATGCTTTTTGGCCATATAGTATTTGCAAGCAAATAGCGGTTTTCCGCCCAGCAATACAATGCGCCAGTCATAATCGCTAGGCAAAAATTCCTGTACTAAAATCAGCTCACTCTTTTTGAATAGTGCTTGTACTTTTTCGGTATATTCCTCGGCATTATTTACTTTAAACACCCCCAGTGAAAATGCGCCATCCGGAACTTTTACAACCAATGGGTATTCGCTTTGCGCAGGCATTGGCAGTTCTTTTTGCCGCCGGTTCAAAAAGAAGCTATGCGGCGTTTTGATTTTTTTGCTGTGGAGTAATTCGTGCAAATATACCTTGTTGCAACAGCGCAAAATGGATGCAGTGTCATCAATGCAAGGTATGCCTTCGCTCTCTGCCTTTTGGGCAAAACGGTAAGTATAGTGGTTTACATTGGTAGTTTCGCGAATAAAAAGTGCATCATATTCAAGTAACGAATCGAGGTTATGTTTGGTAATCAACTCGACATAAAAACGTTTTTTCTTGCCGATTTGTATGAATTTCTTAAGCGCTTTGGCGTTAGATGGTGGCATTTTTTCTTCCGGATCATGCAGAATCGCCAACCAGTATTTATCGTTATCCTGTTTTTTCTTGTTCCAGTATTCGCCGGTATATTTGCTTAGGCATTCGTTAAACCATGAGATGTCTTGGGTAATATCGCTAAGCGACAATGGCTCCACTTGTGTAATTTTCCATTTATCGGCTTTTTGTGCAAAGGCAACTTTGATGAGGGGCAGACGAAAGGCATCGAACAGCTTTCGCCCAAAATTTTGCAAAGCTGAATTTTGAGTGCGTCCAAAATAAAAATACTCTTCCGCTCCCGGGCTGATAGGCGCTGCATTAAGCAACGATTCCAGCTCTGGCAGCGAGGATTTATAGATGCGTTTCCAGTTGGTATGAATAATGTCGGAGGTTGCAGGTATGCAACGGTGGCCACGAGCATCCGCCAATAGCGAGCAATAATAACCCAGCCGCAGATATTCATAGTTATGGCAAAGGTTAATGACGCGCAAATTTGCTTTTGCCATGATTTGATCAGGATATTTATTAGAGATATAATCTTGCGCTGTAATGACATAACGCGATTGCTGGGGAGCAACGGCATCGGTAAGTGTATCGACAATCACTAAATGCGTATAATTGGTCATAGGGTCTTTATCATTTCATAAGCATCGGTGTTATCGTCATAATAGCAAGCTATGGTACGGATTATGCTATAGCCCATACGCTGATAAAGGCGCAATGCGGCGGCGTTATCCGCCCGTATTTCGAGTTTGAAGCCTGATTTTGAGGTAATATGCGACTCGGCATGACATAGCAATGCCTCTGCAATGCCCATATTACGATAATCTGGCAGCACCGCCAAAGAGTAATGCCGTGCATTTTTACTGCGTTTGTGGCATAGCGTCATCAAATATCCGGCGGCTTCACCATCCTGAACATTTATGTATGTGTTACATTGGCGATTACGGAGCATGTATTTAATGGCACGCGGCGATAGCTTGTCGCCTGTGAAGCAGGTATTTTCTATATATTGCAGAGTTTTTGCATCATCAATGCAGGCGTTACGTATCATATTGTCAGATTGCTATAAGGCATGAAACTCAGTCACATATTGTTAACGATACGGCGAATAATATGCAATATAATTATCATGCACATTAGAATCATTCTTATTTACACAAAGAAAGGCTTATGGTAATTTAAATATATGCAAGGAGAACTACTATGAATGCACTGCTTAAAACATTTACCTACAGTATTATGCATATTTGCGTTGCCACTACACTGGCTTTCATCATAAGTGGAAGTTGGGCAGTGGCGTTGTCTATCGGGCTGCTGGAGCCTATGGTGCAAACTGTGTTTTTCTATGGGCATGAGCGCATATGGGAACGGGCGAAGATACACATTGAGACAAAAAGTCACAACAAGCCTCATTTGTCTGTGTAATCTGTCCTATTGGCTTATCATCAGGTTTGCTAGGGAGTCACCAATAGTTTTAAATGATTGTCTTAGTGTTGCGCCATCAGGAGAATCAAAATAATAATCTGCATGGCTGGCACAGTTACGGAATAAATCTCGCGCATTATTCGCATTGCTACTGTTATTCAGCTGAAATGTCACAGTATAAATCACAATGCCTTGCGCCTTCATGTTATTGCATATGGTCGCAAACTTGGCATTAACAACACCTACGCCTTCGTTGCGCGTGTTGATATTGTTGCCTAGCTTTTCTTCTTCAATGCGTCCATAGGCCATATAATCCGACCCACCCGGGCCACCTAGGGAATTTTGGCGATATACTTCATTGACTCCATCGGTCATGATAATAACCGCCTTGCTCATTAGCGGCGTATTATAATCGAGTGGTAAACGCGCATCTTCATGCCCCCACATACCGCGCCAACTTGGAGACATCAAGCGCCATCCCCATGCCAAGCCCATACTGGACATGGTGCCGCCACGGCGCCACGGTGTCAATGCATCAATAGCTCCTTGGACGGTGGCTTTATTACTTGTGAAAGGGGTGATTTCGTTGCCACATGCGACATTTGGCCCTAAGCCGCCCTCGTTGCTATAGCCGGCATCTTCATTGATAGTGACACGATTGCGGCGGTCTATCCAATCGTTATCCACCTCATCTTCCCAAAAATACATCGGAAATGCAGTGGTGAGTTGTTCTGCTGTTGCAGCTGCTTTATCGCCAGTATAAGGGAGTGTGTCGGTAGTATCTAATCCGTTATTTTCTGGCCATTGGTTGCGCGCCTCAACGCAGCCTTTCCACTTTGTCGCTCCATTCGGATAGCGGCGCGGATAACGTGATTCATCATAATCACGCAACCATGAAATTTTGTCTGATCCCACGTTCACTGTGGTTACATAAGGCACAACGCCTATCCACAAATTATCAACGGTCTCTTTTTGACCATAAAGAATATCTACCATATCCGTTGCCGCTGTGCGCAGGTCGCCAATTTTGCTGCCATACATTGAGCCCGTTACATCCAGCACCATAACAAGCTCAAGTCCTTTGTTCTCACGTGTAATTTGTGAACTTGCCGCAATAGTGACATATTCTTGCCCGAAAATCTGCATAAATTTCATACGAACATTTGCTGTGACATTCAGGTCTAATATAGATTTATCCCTACTCACGGTTACATTAACATTAGTGATGGTTGTGTCCATAAACCCTGCAGGAAAGTTAGCGTCAAGGTAGTTATTTACTACTAATATGGTCTCACGGGAGTTGATTTTTGAACCGGCAGCCAATCCTGCGGCATCTAAAGCGCTGGCTAGCTTGGCACGTGATGTTTGCAGACGTGACATATCAATGGCAATACCAGTAGCCCCAATCAACATGAATAAGCCCAGACCCACCATCATAATTACCGCACCGCGTTGGTCGGTACGCAAATCTTCGGATGTGCGCAACAAGCGCAAGATAATAGCTGTAATATGCGTAATCATTTTGGACTCCTAATTAGGTAGCAATACGTCTAGCTCACCTATGCGCGGCAGATAAAATGCTGTGCGATAAAATTCGATAGGACTAACAAACTGTTCGTTAATCATGGGTTCGAACGAGAAAAATGCCTCTGCAATAATAACATTGTCTCGCGCCTCTACTAAAAACCCCTCGGGTAATACGGGCGCATTATTTACATCGCCTATGCGACTGCCTCGCTCAAGCTCGCCACCTCCGGCATATTGCCATTTTACAACAAGATTCCCTTGATCATTGTAGCCAACGCAGCTGATGATTATTTTGCCCCCATCGGAAAATTCATATGGATCCATAACATGTTGTACCGCTTGCATTATTTGCGCTAATTCCGATTCACTGATGGTAGGAGCCTGCGCCACCAAGTCAACAATCGTATGGGTAACGCGATCTACTTTTTGCGATACTTGGATATAACGACTAAGTTCAAGGCCGCCTAAAAATAGCAGCATGAGCAAAGGCATCACCAACGCAAATTCTAAATACGCCAAACCTTCTTGGTTACGCCCTATGCGCCTAAATATTGCCAGAGGTTTTAATGTAGTGCGCATAGCCATTTATTGCGCTCCATAGGGTTCGTTTCGAACCACTATACTGGTGTTCAGTGGAAAATAGCCATTTTCATTTTCTAGTATGTTTTGCATAACGGGCGTTTTTACCTGCCAAGGGTAATGAATTTTATACACCACAATATCGCCCGCGCCACCTAAGCCGGCCTCACCCATATCTTCATCCCATTGCCCATTGCCATTAATATCCTGATATGCGTCGCCATCTGATGCATCATACTGTTGATTGCCGTTGATATCGATGGATAAAGGTTCAGGCTGGCCAATATCTGCAAAGTTTTCATATATTAATGTGGTGATTTCTATTTCTTCAGGATCCATAAGCCCGCCTGCACGATCCACCAAAAGCTGAGTAAGCATTTCCTGACGGGTGATGCCTTCTTCCGTATATCCAGTTTTACCAAGGCGTGAAGTAATGCTGGTTGCACCCTCCATGGTGGACTTAGCATACATAATTACTGAAAACTCAATAATTCCAAATAGAAGCAGTATGAATACAGGCGCTACAATGGCAAATTCTATAATTGTAGCACCATCATTATTTTCGGTAATTTCAGATATAGTGCGCATAGCCAGCCTTTTTTTATAACCTCAATAATATATCATGGAAATCAACCGCTTGATAGCATTAAATACATGATCTTTAACACGATTTTGTGGCGTATTTTAGTTAATTGTTGTTTGACATTAAGAAGTTGTAAAAATAATCACCGATAAGGCATTTTAACCGTTGACAGTAAATGATATGTGGTTTAGAAACACCATCCTGCTTTGGGCGTTACGGCGCTTGCTGCATTGAGGGATTTGAGGGTTTTTTTGCTTTTGGATTTTTCTGTATATAGACATAGTTAAGGAAGGAGCGCTGTAGCGTATGTTTTGCTTTGTGGAGATGATCTGTGAGGTAAGACAAGTAGAATAAGGGCATTTGGTGGATGCCTTGGCGATGGCAGGCGAAGAAGGACGTGATAGGCTGCGAGAAGCCGTGGGGAGATGCCAATAATCTTTGATCCGCGGATATCCGAATGGGAAAACCCACCTCTTTTTGAGGTATCCTGTACTGAATACATAGGTGCAGGAGGCAAACCCGGGGAACTGAAATATCTCAGTACCCGGAGGAAAGGACATCAACCGAGACTCCGTTAGTAGTGACGAGCGAACGCGGACCAGGCCAGTGGCGTATAGATAAGAACGGGAACGAGTTGGGAAACTTGGCCATAGTGGGTGATAGCCCCGTACCGGTAGAAAATTTATACGTCCTTGAGTAGGGCGGGACACGAGAAATCCTGTCTGAACATGGGGGGACCACCCTCCAAGCCTAAGTACTCGCCATCGACCGATAGTGAACAAGTACCGTGAGGGAAAGGTGAAAAGCACCCCGACGAGGGGAGTGAAATAGAACCTGAAACCGAATGCCTACAAGCAGTTGGAGCTTCCTAGAGAAGTGACAGCGTACCTTTTGTATAATGGGTCAGCGACTTAGTGTATTGAGCAAGCTTAAGCCGATAGGTGTAGGCGTAGCGAAAGCGAGTCTTAACAGGGCGATTTAGTTTAATGCATTAGACCCGAAACCGGGTGATCTAGCCATGGTCAGGTTGAAAGTAAGGTAACACTTACCGGAGGACCGAACCCACATCTGTTGAAAAAGATGGGGATGAACTGTGGTTAGGGGTGAAAGGCCAATCAAACTCGGAAATAGCTGGTTCTCCGCGAAATCTATTTAGGTAGAGCGTCAGACGAATTCCGCCGGGGGTAGAGCACTGGATGGGCTAGGGGGTCCCAAAGACTTACCAAACCTAACCAAACTCCGAATACCGGTGAGAACTATCTGGCAGACAGACTGTGGGTGCTAAGGTCCATGGTCGAGAGGGAAACAGCCCAGACCTACAGCTAAGGTCCCCAAATC
>JAKUPQ010000013.1:12500-39275 GCA_022450665.1 Alphaproteobacteria bacterium
CGTAGCAGTTGGAATTTAAGAGGAAATTATTCTCTTAAAGAGGCGGCGTTTAATAAGTTATTTGGCTATTTTGGCGACTATTCTTATTCCAATCTTACAGATGCGGAAGACCTGACGACTAAGGGCGTTTCTCCAGAGCGTTTTCATAATTGCCCACATATACCTCAATACCATGTTTATCGCGCAGAAGATTATATTCGTGGTACGTATCGTGATGCGAAAGTTGAAATATCTGAAGCTGAAATGATTCTGCAAGACGATGGAAGGCAAATTTGTATTTTCCGTGGCCTGATCGTGTCTATTGATATTGATGAAATCGATATTAAATTGCGCGGTAAATTTGATGGTAAAGGTGTATTGATTGCGGATGCGAAAAAGGACTCTCTATCAACACAGCAGCTTTATAAAGAATATGCCTCCATCACATTGCCCGAAGCATATAAAAATCAATTCGAAGCATATGCTACAGATGAAGCGGCTGCTCAACACCTGTTTACACCAGTATTGTTTGAACGACTAAATGCGATGCAAGCTATGGTGAATAATACGAGTGAGCAAAATACCCATAAAGATGAGCAGTTGCACTGGCTTCGTGCCCAAACGAGCAATCGATTGTTGCAGGTTTTTGAGAAGTTATTTATGGGAGTATATTTTCTTAGCCGCGTAATTAAAGGAATGCTTTTTGAACGGGTTAATTATATTAAGTTGCTAAAAGACGGCGTAAATGTGCGAGGAGTGTGGACGCATAATCACCGCGTAGACGAAGTAAATTACGAGCATATAACTGATAGTAATAAATTTGCCGATCATGTGAGCTATGCCGTCACAACATTAAATAACAATGTAGAGTGCAGTTTTTTTGATGATAAATTTCTTATCACCATTCCTCACCCCCATGATTTATTTGAGCCAAACTCGCTTTTTGAGCCAGTATTAAACCATGAAGATGTAAATCTGGTATATGAGTTAATGCATACGGTGCAGGACATAGTAGCACATGTTTGCGATGCCAAAGATACGTTAAATGATAGTGTTCGCTATAACTAATGCTCACGCGTGAAGCAATCTCTGACGTATTTAGACGGCTTGCTGCCGTTAACCCTGAACCGCAAACAGAGTTGGAATCGGTTAATACGTATACCCTACTTGTAGCGGTGATATGCTCGGCTCAGGCAACGGATGTTGGCGTAAATAAAGCAACGCGTGCGCTGTTCCCACTGGTAGACACCCCACAAAAAATGCTCGATCTGGGAGAGGAGGGGCTTAAGAGCTATATTAAGACCATCGGTTTATTTAACTCCAAAGCCAAAAACGTTATAGCCATGAGCCAGATGCTACTGGATAAACATAATGGGGAAGTGCCAGATACACTCAAAGAATTACAGGCGCTACCAGGGGTAGGGCGTAAAACTGCGAATGTAATATTAAACTGCGCCTTCGGACAGCCTACGATCGCTGTAGATACCCATGTTTTTCGTGTCAGTAACCGTATCGGCATCGCAAAAGCTAATAATGTTGAAGAAGCCGAACGGCAATTGCTGCGAAAAATACCTAAAGAATGGCTTTTTCACGCGCATCATTGGCTGATTTTGCATGGCCGCTATGTATGTAAAGCGCGTAAGCCAGAATGTGCGAATTGCACAATCAGCGATATTTGCGAATATAGGGCAAAAAATTTGCTTTGATAGTGGAATTATGTATTTGCGAGTAGCGAGGCGCAATTGAAATATAGGCATAGAATCAAACACGCCTTAATATGGTGCAAGAAACAATTTTCTCTGGCGCGGGCATTGGTGCTCATTGTGGCGATAACGCTTGGTTTTTCGGTGTATATGCAAATCGTCACGCAGCAAATAGATGAAAACTATAAACTCCGAGTGCGGCAGCCAAAAGATTTTAAGCCAGTAGCGCCTCTTGAATAGCTAGCCATGATACATACGCAACAAAAAGGGGACTGTTTTCACAGTCCCCTTTGCTTATTTTGCTACACCGCAAAATTATGCAGCTTTGCTTTTGTCTTTATTTTCTTTGTTTTCATTTTTTTCTGCTGCTGCGGAACTGCCGGTTTTAATTTCACCGGTCATTTCGCCGCCGCGCTCGATTTCAATTTCACCATAGGTAATTTTGCCGCGCACTTTACCGGTAGAGTAGATGATAAGGCGGTTGCGTACCACAAGGTCACCTTCAAACAGGCCGCTGATTTCAGCATCTTCAATTTGTGCGGATCCTTTAAAAGATCCGGTTTCAGCGATTTCAACGGTGTGAACATCATTGAGCTTTGCGTCTACTGCGCCTTCGATAACGAGGCGATCGCAAGTGGCAATTTCACCTTTGAGCAAAATATCGTTACCAACGGTAAGAATACGTTTTTTACCACCGGCAGTGTTATCTTTGCTTCCTGAAGGAGCAGAAGGGGACATACCTGGGCGATTTGCGGGCGCTGGAGCAGGTGCTGGAGCGGGACGATAAGCTGAGCTAGGCTGGGACATGGGGGCTACTTTCTGTTCTGCAGGGGTAGGAGCTGCGGCCGGTGTAGGGCTTGCAGCGGAAGTGGGGGTGGCATTACTGCCAAAATTAGAAGCGGATGGAGCGTTCGAAGGCTTGGTTTCAGCTTTCGGCTCGCTTTTTACATCCTTATTCAAGGACGCATCGTTTTCTGTGCTGGTTTCTTCTTCTTTACGGCGGAACATGTGGATCTTCTCCCGATCTTAGTGTTTGCGTTTATAATTATTTATCCCAAGGGATATTGTTTATGTGGTCATGCGTCTGTGGCACTTTGGATGTTGGATAGTAGTGTATACGATAGCCAATTTCCAGTATAAACTTACCTCTATGCGTCATATAAACCAAGGTTAGCCGCAGCGTAGATTGCCATGAAAACATAAATTATCATGTTAATTTGTATGCTGCCTTTATTGGGAGGTGATTTTTTGCCCAACGTGCTATTGGAGTTCGCGTCTGTTCGTGATAGGAAGAGGGGGTTGAAATAACCAAAAGGTTTTCCTGTGGCCGTATACACTCATTTAGCAAGCCATGAAATAGAAGCATTGCTATCGCATTATGACATTGGTGAGCTAACCTCGGCATTGGGCATTGCAGAAGGCGTGGAAAATAGCAACTATTTGCTGGTTACCGAGCATAATGGCGTTGAGAAAAAATTTATTTTCACAATTTTTGAAGCGCGGATGAATGAAGAAGACCTGCCCTTTTATCTGGGGCTTATGCAACATATGGCCGAGCAAAGTATTCCTTCGCCCTTACCCATTGCCGCTAAAGATGGCAGCATTATCCAGCGAACTCCCGTTGGAAAACCTTGTGTGTTGGTAAGTTTCCTTACGGGGCGAAGTGTGCGCCAAGTGCAAAACCATCATACCCGCGAATTGGGCGAAACACTGGCAAAAATGCATGTCGCTGCAAAAACCTATAGCGGAAAACGCCCTAATGCGCTTTCGCTGGCAGGATGGCGCAAATTGTTCGAAAAAACCGCAGAGCGTGCAGATGAATGTATGCCAGGATTGCGCAACATGATCGAAGGAGAGCTGCATTATTTGATGGGAGCGTGGCCCGGTCCGGCGCGATTGCCATCGGGAGTGGTACATGCAGATTTGTTTCCGGATAATGTGTTTTTTCGCGATGGTAAACTTTCGGGCGTTATAGATTTTTATTTCGCCTGTAATGATTCGTGGATGTATGACCTGACCATTGTGCTAAATGCTTGGTGCTTTGAGAACGATGGATCATTTAATGTCACGAAAGCGCGATATTTGATGGCGGGTTATCAGTCTGTGCGGCGGCTTACCGATGAAGAGCGCAAATATTTACCTATTTTAGCGCGTGGCGCGGCATTGCGCTTTTTGCTTACACGGCTGCATGACTGGATGTATACCGTGGAAGGCGCGGTTGTCACCGTGAAGGATCCCCGCGAATATGTGTTTAAACTGCAATTTCACCAATCCATTAAAGGATTCGCCGCATATGGTCTGTGAGGGATAATGGCCGAGAAGAAAAATGTAATTATTTATACGGATGGCGCTTGCTCAGGCAATCCCGGCCCGGGGGGGTGGGGAGCATATTTGCAATATGGTGCGGTTGAAAAAGAGTTATGCGGCGGCGCGCCCGAAACCACTAATAACCGTATGGAACTTATGGCTGCCATTAAGGCATTGGAAGCCTTAAAACATCCTTGTATTGTAGATTTATATACCGATAGTAATTATGTGAAAGATGGCATTACCCAGTGGATTTTTGGCTGGAAAAAAAATGGTTGGAAAACTGCCGCCAAAAAGCCTGTTAAAAATGCGGATTTATGGCAAGAACTGGATGCGCAGGCAGCACGTCATACCATGCAATGGCATTGGGTGAAAGGACATGATGGCGATTCAGGCAACGAACGCGCTGATGCTTTGGCGCGTAGCGGCATTGTGCGCGAGCAAAACAGTGCATAGGAGTAATCGTATGAAGCTTATAATTGTAATGGTTTTTGGTGGTGTTTTGCTTGCACCGCAAGCGCAAGCGCTGAGCATAAAAAACCTTAGCGGCGCTAAACAAACAGTGGTGATTGAGCAGGCAGGACAACATATAGAAATACCCATCGCAGCCAATCAAACCCGCTATTTAAGCGGAGGCGATGTGCAGATCGCTCTTAAAGGTAAACGCTTTGTGCAAACAAAAAATGAAGAAGAATATACTATCTGGCCCGATGGCAGCTTGATTATTCAAAGAATCAATAAAGCCAGAAGCGGATCGCGTTAATTAAGTGAAACAGGCATTTTCACATTTCTTTCACATTTTACTCGCATTTTTATGCTAATATGATGCTATGGATAAAGTTACAGAACATAGCCCTAATGGCAAGCGAAGACCTACTAAAGAAGATCCGGATTTTGCAGATCAGGAGGCGGTGCGTGCTGCTCAAGATGTTAGTCATCCTCTAACTCCAGATGATTATGAAGTTTATAGCCCCACCAGACATCGCGACCCAAAAGAAGAGGCTTCAGAATTTCCTGAGCATTATGCCGAGAACCCGCTGGTTATTGATAGCGCGGATGAAGATTTAAAAGACCTGCCTAAGGGGTATCTGGCGGTAGAAGGGTTATCGCGAACCTTTCAGGGGGCTTTGAACTATCCGGTTACCGAAGATAAAATGCTTGAAGCCTTAAATCATATCCGAGAGAACCGCACGCAAGAAGATGGCGAAGTAGAATTTCATAATCAAGCGCAGATTATTGCCCATGCAAGCCAGCAGCATGGATGGCTCACGGGCGATAAAGAGAACAATATTAATCTGGTGCATTTACCTGTATATGTAAAAATTGATGACATGCCCGCTGAAGAAGCCGAGCAAGTACAGCAGGGACTCGACATAATCATAAAAAATCAGATAGATGGAAGGCTAACAGAAGCAAGTGATATTGCTAGATATTTTCATAATGAAACGGCTCTCAGTGATCCAGAGGGGCATCAATCGCATGGTTGGCTGGATGACCCGAATAATCCAAAACCTTGCGAGGAAGCTGCAGTTCACAGAGCAAATGAGATTTATTCTGAACATAATGGAATTCGCACGCTGGCGGTTGAGTTGCAGGAGGAGGCGCATAACGAAAGAATGGATGCAATCAGAAAATCGCGTGAAAGCGGCGCAGCTTGTGATAGTCCTCAAAAAAAGCCAAGATGGCAAACGCGAATTAATAATGAGCGCGATGATGCCCCCGGCAAGAGACTTTCTGGTCACGGCTGCAGACCTCTTTTTTAGAGCAAGTAATAGGAATAAAGCGGTTAGCCAGAGCTAAGCGTACTAAACGTGCTGAATATACCTACCTATCTTACCTCCCCCCTCCCTGTCATAAAACTGTCACATTCCTCCATTATACTGGATATGTTTTATATTCTTTTTTTAATAGAATTTTTGTCGCTTAGCGTCAGTACTTACATATCAGTGTTATCCCACTCGATTACTACACCCCAGAAAGGAGTGTGAGCAATATGGAGTTTGGTATAGCTGTGGTCATTGTTATCGCGCTTGGCGTGATGTGCTATGTTCTCAGCAACCTGTACAACTCCTACATCGACAGTCGGACCAACGTTTACCGCATTGACAGCACCCACGACCTTGAGTCGCTGCCTTTTGGTAAACCATTGGACAACCCGTACTGCCGACTTCGTCCCTATGGCGACTCTTCCGTTTCACTTGACGACGCATATCTCGCCTTCGAGAGCTACGCCGCAATACGTGACGGAGAGTTTGACCTGAACGACATGACGTCGTATTGCCTCACGCTGCGAAATCACGATCCCAAGCAGTTTACGAAACTGATGCAACGTGATACCTTCCGCAGCTTGAGCGACTTCGTCGCGCATGTTATGAGCATCGACCACTTCCTCAAAGAAGACCTTGAAGGAATGTCTCGATGACCATCATGCGCTCCCCCGATTCAATTCGGACCACTAAGGTGCTTTCTCCCCACGGAGAACAAAAGCACCTTTTTGGTTTTTAGAGCGCAAAAAACGCGCTTGCAGCTAAAATAGCCATATCAAGCGCGCTTCTTGAAAATACTGCTGATGCTATCAGGCGGCAACTTTTTGCTGTTTGCTGTGCAATGCTGCCTGTGCTGCTGCTAACCGCGCAATAGGTACACGATAGGGGGAGCAGCTTACATAGTCTAAACCAATGCTCTGGCAAAACGCAATGGAAGCGGGATCGCCCCCATGTTCGCCGCAAATGCCAAGCTTCAGATTCTTGCGGGTGGCGCGGCCACGGCTGGCAGCAATGGCAATTAATTCACCCACGCCTTCTACATCCAATGTCGCAAAAGGATCGCTTTCGACAATACCATCCGCTTTATAACGCTCGATGAAAGAGGCAGAGTCGTCTCGGCTGATCCCCAAGGTCGTTTGTGTTAAATCATTGGTACCAAAGCTGAAAAACTCGGCATTTTCTGCAATGTCGCCAGCACGCAATGCGGCGCGGGGAAGTTCAATCATTGTGCCGACAAGATATTCGATTTTAATGCCACTTTGGGTTTCCACTTCGCCAGCCAAACGATCTACCAGTTTACGCAAAATGTTAAACTCATTCACATTCATTACCAGCGGAATCATGATTTCGGGTATAACCGTGTCTTTGCCTTTTTTGCTTACTTCGCTTGCCGCTTCGAAAATGGCGCGTACTTGCATTTCATATATTTCAGGATAGGTTATTCCCAAGCGGCAGCCACGGTGGCCTAGCATGGGGTTGGATTCTTTAAGCGACGAGGCACGAAAACGCACTTGCTCCAAGCTAATACCTGCCGCTTTGCCCACTTCACGCATTTCGTCTTCGGTGTGGGGTAAAAACTCATGCAGCGGCGGATCAAGCAAGCGAATCGTAACCGGCAACCCTGCCATGACTTCGAACAATTCACTAAAATCCTTGCGTTGCATAGGAAGCAGTTTTTCCAAAGCAGATTTACGGCCATGCACATTATCGGACATGATCATTTCACGCATGGCAATAATGCGTTCGGAATCAAAGAACATGTGCTCAGTGCGGCATAATCCAATGCCTTCAGCGCCAAATTTTCGTGCCGTTTGAGCATCGAGTGTCGTTTCGGCATTGGCGCGTATTTTAAGCTGACGCGTAGCATCTGCCCACGTCATTAATTTTGCAAAATCCTCGGATAGTTGAGGTTGGATAGTGGCAACTTCTCCTAAAATAACTTCGCCTGTGCCGCCATTAATGGTGAGGCGATCGCCTTCTTTTACGGTTTTTCCGCCAGTGGTAAAAGTTTTTGCGCCATAATCGATACGCACATCCCCCGCGCCGGAAACACATGGCTTGCCCATGCCACGGGCAACTACTGCTGCGTGGGAGGTCATGCCGCCACGGGCGGTTAGAATACCTTGCGAAGCATGCATGCCGTGAATGTCTTCAGGGCTGGTTTCAATGCGCACTAAAATTACATGTTCGCCCATTTTGGCACGTGCCTCTGCGTCTTCGGCGGTGAAAACCACAGTTCCGGCAGCGGCGCCAGGGGAGGCTGGCAGGCCACGGGCAATCACGGTTTTTGGTGCATCCGGATCCAGTGTTGGGTGCAGCAATTGATCGAGTGCCGCAGGGTCAATCCGGCCTACGGCCTCTTCTTGGGTGATCAGGTTTTCATCGGCCATTTCTACGGCAATGCGGATAGCGGCAGCGGCGGTTCGCTTGCCGCTGCGGGTTTGTAACATCCATAATTTCCCATTTTGAATGGTAAACTCAATATCCTGCATGTCGCGATAATGGGCTTCGAGTTTTTGGTAAATGGCTACCAGATCTGCATAGGCAGGGGGCATGGTTTCTTCCATGGCAGGCAGGTCGCCGCCATCGCCTTTGCCGGCAATGGTGAGTGGTTGCGGAGTGCGGATTCCAGCCACCACATCTTCGCCTTGCGCATTAATGAGATATTCGCCATAGAATGCTTTTTCGCCTGTGGAGGGGTTGCGTGTAAAGGCCACGCCGGTGGCGCAATCATCGCCCATATTGCCAAATACCATGGCTTGCACATTCACCGCTGTTCCCCAGCTTTCAGGAATTTCATGCAAACGGCGATAGGTAATGGCGCGGGCATTCATCCATGAATCAAATACGGCCTGAATCGCGCCCCATAGCTGCTCATGCACATCTTCGGGGAAAGGGGCGCCCAATTCGCGTTGCACCAAATCTTTGAATTCGCCCACCAGTTCAATCATGTCTTCGGCGCTGAGCTCGGTATCGAGATACACTTCGCGATCCATTTTTTTCTGGTCGAGTAGTTCTTCGAAATAATAATGATCTAATCCTAGTACCACATCCGAATACATCTGTATAAATCGGCGATAGCTATCATAGGCAAAGCGGGGATTATTGCTCTTTTTAGCCAATCCTTGTACAGTGGCTTGGTTGAGGCCGAGGTTCAGTACGGTATCCATCATGCCGGGCATAGAAGCACGCGCACCAGAGCGCACCGAAACCAATAGCGGGTTTTCTGCATTGCCAAAACTAGCGCCAGCGGTTTCTTCTACGGCGCGCAACGCTTCTTCCACCTGAGATTTTAGGGCTTTTGGCATAGTTTTGCCGCCGGCATAATAATCGGTGCAGACATCGGTGTTAATGGTAAATCCCGGAGGAACTGGTAAGCCAAGGGCACACATTTCGGCCAGATTTGCCCCTTTGCCACCTAATAATGCCTTCATGTCGGCGCGCCCCTCGGCGCTGCCATCCCCAAAACGGTAAACATATTTTGTTGCCATGCTCTGTGCCTTTGTTTTTGTAACGCTTTTTTAAATTGGCATCGTTTTAACACGCCAAGATATAAACAGGAAATGCTTTTCAACCTTCGATTAACGAGAAGTTTGCAATATCATCTAGCAAGCTGCGAATGCTGCCCAAAAGGCGCAAACGATTTGCACGTAATGTTTTGTCTTCTGCATTCACCGTAACTTTTTCAAAAAATGCATCTACTGGGGCGCGCAGTTCGGCAATAGCTGCCATGGCTGCGGCATATTCTTCCTTTTTCAAAAGCTTTTCTACCATGGGAGTAACGCGCTCCAATTGCGTATATAGCAACTTTTCTTCATCTTGTTCCAGATTGCGCTTATCTACATGTCCATCGTAGCGGTTATCAGATTTTTCTTCTTCTATCCGCACAATATTGGTGGCGCGCTTATAGGCGGCCAGTAAATTGGCGCCATCATCGGTTTTTAAGAAATTATCCAATGCAGTAACGCGGTTAACAAGGCGGTAAATGTCGTCCTCATCACCATCGTTAAACACTGCTTCGATGCGGTCGTGGGCGATGCCTTGGTCGCGCAGCATCACTTTTAGGCGGCCAGAAAAGAAATCGAGTAGCTCATCGGCTATAGCGCTACGTAATTTACCGGCGCGGGTGCGTTTGCCGGATGCGGCAGATTCTTCTTTTGCCGTTTGTTTATAGAACGCACGCGGGTATTTGGCCACGGCTTTATCAATCATCACTTCAACAGGGATACGCAGGTGATTTTCGAGGATAAGGCGAATTACACCCAAAGCTGCACGGCGCAATGCATAAGGATCTTTTGACCCTGTGGGTTTTTCACCTATGGCAAATAATCCTACCAACGTATCCATTTTATCGGCCAATGCGATGGTGACGCTTACGGGAGCCGTTGGGCAATCATCAGACGGACCCTGCGGTGCATAATGATCTTCAATAGCGGCAGCGACTTCGGGCTTTTCGTTTTGTGCTAAGGCGTAGTATTTACCCATAAGTCCCTGAAGCTCGGGAAATTCACCAACCATGCCTGTGGTTAAATCGGCTTTACATAAAGCGGCAGCGCGATCCACGTCCTGTAAGCCGGCATGGGGGACAAACACGGCTAAGAAAGTGGCAAGACTACGAATGCGATCGGCTTTATCGGCCACACTTCCAAGCTTGGCATGAAAGACCATATCGTTCAGCCCTGTGCACCATTCTGCTAAAGGACGTTTTAAATCCTGATCCCAGAAAAACTGTCCATCGGCCAATCGTGCGCGCAACACCCGTTCGTTTCCGGCAATAATCGCTTTGCCATCATCGTTTGCGGCTAAATTAGAGACAGTAATAAACTGCGAGGCTAGCTCGCCAGCGGCATCGGTCAGGGCAAAATATTTTTGGTGACTGCGCATTACAGTCGTTGGCACTTCCTGTGGCAGGGCAAGGTAGCGTGATTCAAAACCACCCATTAGCGGTACAGGCCATTCGACCAATCCGGTGACTTCATCAAGTAAAGCGGGGTCGCGCTTGACAGTTAATTCGCGCTTCTTTGCCAGATCGGCAGAAGTTGATTCGATGATAGAGCGGCGCTCATCCTGATCGACAATTACATGTGCTTTACGTAATTTGGCAAAATATTCTTCGCTGTTATGTATAGTTATAGGTAGATTATCGGATAAAAAGCGATGGCCTTTGGTCGTGTTATTCGCAATCAAATGCCCAAACTCCACGGGCACGACTTTTCCATCAAACAGGCATAGAATGCTTTGTAACGGGCGTACCCAGCTAAGATGATGCGCACCCCAGCGCATTGTTTTTGGCCAATGGAAATCCGCGAGTATTTTTTCGATAACGCCTTGTATGATAGGAGCCACGGCACCACCTTCGCTGCGAATCACAGCAAAGTAATAGCCATCGCGCTCTTCTAAATCTTCGGTTGTGCAGCCAGCACCACGACAAAATCCTTCAAGTGCTTGTTGAGGCGCTCCTACCCGTGGCCCCCGCTTTTCAGAGTTTGTAGCTTGCAATTCGCTTGGCAAACCTTCGATTACCGCCGTCAGACGACGTGGGGTAACGTAGGTGAGTATACTGCTTGCGCTTAGTTTTGCTTCTTTTAACCCTTCATTCAGTCGGGTTTTCAGGCTCTCAGCCGCATGGCGTTGCATACGTGCGGGAATTTCTTCAGAAAATAATTCAAGGAGCAGTTCAGACATGTGCGGCTTCCTTTAAGCAATTTTTTGTTTTTTAGCAATTTTGGCGGCCACGTCTTCCACATGAGTGGGCTCTTGCGAAGCAACCCACGCCTCGCAGCAGCCCTTGGCCAATGCGCGTACACGGCCAATATACGAGGCGCGTTCTGTGACGCCAATCACCCCGCGTGCATCGAGTAAATTGAAAATATGGCTGGCTTTAATGCATTGATCATAAGCTGGCAAGGGCAAATGCTTGCTTAAAATTGCCATACACTCAGTTTCGGCGTCTTTAAAATGCTGCAGCAATATATCGGTGTTTGCATGTTCCAGATTATAAGCAGAAAATTCGCGTTCGTTTTGATGAAAAATTTCGCGATAGGTGAATACAGGCTTGCCTTCGGTAGGGCGATTCCATTTTAAATCATAGACATTTTCAACGCCTTGGATATACATCGCAAGACGCTCCAGACCGTAGGTAATTTCCCCCGCTACCGGCTTGCACTCAATGCCGCCAACTTGTTGAAAATAGGTAAACTGTGTCACCTGCATGCCATCGCACCAGACCTCCCATCCCAAGCCCCATGCGCCAAGAGTAGGGCTTTCCCAGTCATCTTCCACGAAGCGGATATCATGAATATTGGGGTCAATACCCAATGCGCGCAAGCTATCTAAATATAAATCCTGAATATTGTCGGGTGAAGGCTTTAAGATCACCTGATACTGATAATAATGTTGCAGCCGGTTGGGGTTATCACCATAGCGGCCATCTGCCGGACGACGGGAAGGTTGCACATAGGCAGCGTTCCATGGTTTAGAGCCAAGGGCGCGCAGGGTAGTGGCAGGATGAAATGTTCCGGCACCTACTTCCATATCATAGGGTTGCAACACAACGCAGCCATGATTTGCCCAAAAATCCTGTAGGGTTAAAATCATGTCCTGAAAAGAATTCTTAGGATCGCGAGTGTGTGAATCGCCAGTAGTATTACTGCTCATGATGCGCCTGCTAGTGGGTTGTTATCTATAATCAGGCGGGGAATATAAACCAGATTAACTTGAGAGTCCAGAACATAGGCAACTGGCTGTGACATAAGGATTGCTAGGCATGGCCAACATCGCCGGACAGCTTTAGCATGTCTATGCCCAGTGATTGAGCGGCACTGTTCCATTTTTTATCGTCATCTGTGTCAAATATGAGTGCAGAAGTGGCAGGAACAGAAATCCAGCTATTGGCCTCTACTTCAGCCTCCAACTGTCCGGGTGCCCAGCCGGAATAGCCGAGGGTAAGCAGGTGTTTTTTTGGCCCGTTGCCCTCGGATATATCGCGTAATACCTGCAAATTTGAGGTTATTGATATTTCTCCGGTCAGGTGTACCGTGTCGCTGTGGCTGTAGTCGTGGCTATGCACTACCAACCCCCGGCTGGATTCAACAGGACCACCCATATAAACAGTGGGTTCGATGAAATTGCTGGAATAATCAATTTCCAATTGCTCCAGCACTTCGCTGTAGTTCAACTCGGGCAGCACATGGTTGATAATAACGCCCATTGCCCCATCGTCGCCATGGGCGCAAATATATAGTACAGCGCGATTAAAACATGATTCGGTAATCAGTGTGGTGGCGACCAATAATTGGCCTTCAAGATACCCCCCTGCGCGGGGTTGCGATAATGTGCTGCGTATAACCATAACAGATAAATATTTAGGGTTTTATATCAAAAATCAGTAGGTATCATAGAAGCTAGCTGTATTTTGTGCAATCATTGCAATGAAAGAGCATTTGCATCGTTTGCATAGCGTGAAAAACGCGCTTATAGTGCAGGGGTTTTTATTCGACCTATAACACAGGATTTCTCTATGCGTGCTATGCCGTATTTAGTTCTATTTGTAATGTTGTTGCTGCCCATACAGGCATTGGCATTACAAAGCGAGGAGCAAAAAGCCGAATTTTCGACTTCTCAATTGTTAGTAGGCGAAAAAGCTTTGCAGCCACAGAGCGGCTTGGCGCAAATAAAGGCTGCAGTGGAAATTGAGCTAAAAGACGGGTGGAAAACCTATTGGCGCTCCCCTGGCGATGCGGGGTTTCCGTTTTTGGCAGAAGCCGCAGAAACAGCGGGCAATATCGAATCTATCGAGGTGCATTGGCCATTCCCTAAGCGCTTTGTTGAAGAATGGGAGCTAGAAGTTTTTGGCTTTAAAAAACATGTCGCTATTCCCCTTACCATTACCTTAGCCGATGGCGCTGCGGATACACAGGCGGATATTTCCATAAGCTACGCCGTGTGCAGCGATATCTGCATTAATGAGCAACAGGAATTATCGCTGTTTATACCGGCGGAATTTTCGCAGGATGCCGATAAAAAAGCTGTTGATGATGCAATCGCAACCATTCCAGCGCAAAATGGCGAAAACGGGATGGAGGTTATTAGTGCGGTTATTGACACTGAAACCAAAGATAAAGGCGTTTTGGCGGTTAGTGTCAAAAGTGCTGCAGCGATTGGTGAAGCGGATGTGTTTATCGAAAGCGATACGCCGGGTTTACGCTTTCCAAAAGCAGAATTAATTGTAGATGAAGACAAAAAAACGGCCACATTTTTGGTGCCGTATGAAATTTCATTGCCAGCGAAAACGTTAGTAGGAGAAGTGCTGCGGTTCACTTTTGTAAGTGGGAAGGCAGCGGTAGAAACTGAAATAAAAATCGCGGCAAAAAGCGCAAATCAAGCGGTAGCCGCTTCGCAAAGCAATGCAGGGGGTAATGTCACAGGCGGTGGAGAGAAAGCCAATGCGGCAGCGTCAGTAGAAACTACGTCTGTAACGGATGATAGTAATTTTTCTTTTGCAACCATCCTCGTATTTGCGTTGGTTGGTGGATTGATTCTAAATATTATGCCCTGCGTATTGCCGGTTTTGTCGTTTAAACTATTAGGCGCCATCAAGCATGGCGGCAAAAACAACCGTGAAGTGCGCCAAAGTTTTTTGGCCAGTGTTGCAGGTATTTTAACATTTTTTATGATGTTAGCGGCATTCACTATTTCGGCAAAAAATGCAGGTCATGCGGTGGGGTGGGGATTTCATTTTCAGTCGCCGGCATTTCTTACCTTTCTTACCGTAATGATTTTGTTATTTGCGGCAAATATGCTTGGGATGTTTGAAATTCAACTGCCATCGTGGCTAAATACGCATATATATGACGTAACTGGCACTGGTGCTATGAAGCACCGACACCATTTGATTGGTGATTATGCCACGGGTGTATTTGCTGCACTAATGGCCACGCCATGCACTGCGCCTATGTTGGGAACAGCGGTGGGCTTTGCTTTGGCGCGAGGACAAAGTGAAATATTAAGTATATTTTTTGTGCTGGGGCTGGGACTTTCTTTGCCTTATCTCGCTGCGGCAATGATGCCGTCTTTAGCTACGCGTTTACCCAAGCCCGGCGCATGGATGATCCGCGTGAAGCAAGTCATGGGATTGCTGTTATTGATTGCGGCTGTGTGGCTGTTATGGGTCATTGCGAGTCAAACGCATGCCATTATTGCAGCGGGAGTATTATTGCTATCTGCTTTGCTTGGAGCGGTATTGCATGGCGGTGGCCGCTGGCGGTTTTTACGTCGTCAGGCATCGGTAGCAGCCATCTCGGTGGGATTGCTGGTGGGGTTGGCATTGCTGCCGAATCTCGGCCTATCCACCCATCAGGATGATGTGCTGCCGCCAGAAGAATTACGTGCACAGCTGTGGCAACCTTTTGACGAAGATAAAATCAGCACCTTGGTGGGTAAAGGAAAAACCGTTGTGGTAGATGTCACAGCAGATTGGTGTTTAACCTGTAAATACAATAAACTGCGTGTGTTTGAACAAGAAGACATTACCGTCGCATTGGGAGAAGACACCATAGTTGCGATGCGTGCAGATATGACCCGCCCCATGCCGAATATTCAGGCATACTTGAAGAAAAACCGGCGTTATGGCATTCCGTTTAATATCGTATATGGTCCCGCTGCTACTGAAGGCATTGTTCTGCCAGAATTGCTGGATAAAGAAACATTGCTGCAAGCCATTACGGATGCCCAAGGAGCAAATGCGTTGTAATTCTAATAGGAAATTTATGGAGTATCCGGCATTTGCTTAATGGCCAGAAATAAATATTTCTGGCAAAGCCAGTCAAAGCGCGATAAAATAAGCGTTATATAAAAACTAATTAGATGCATGATATGACTAACGAAAACAAGGATCCGCTTATTGCGTGCTTAGAAAAAGTGAGTAAGCAGGATTGGCAAGCCTCCGAAATAGATGGTACGCCGGTATACACGGCGCAAACCCAGCGGTTTTATGCGGATGTTATTACAGGAGCCATTAACGAAATGGCAGAATCTGCTGGCGCTAAAGGTAAGGCATATTCTCAGCCTACGGGCAATAGCGAACGTATATTGGGTAACGACCCGCAGGCGCCGCGTCAGGTGGTAGTTCCAAGGTCTTTAATAGAAAATGCTGAATTGCAAGCCGAAATGGAAAAACATGATACCACGAGAACGGCATCTCGTGCTGCAAGTGTTATCAGTAGCAGTTCGCACTTGGGATTTTCTTCACCTTAAGCACGTTGCCACGGTGGGTTGATGGCGGTAAGGTCATGTCCGTCGGCAAGCAAGCTATGCGCTGTGCTGCGGGATTTTTCTACTGCGTCGTTACGCAATATTGCCAAACCTTGCAACGCCAACGATGAGCGCATTTCTCCCACCACACGCCCTTCGAGGGTAATGTCACATCCCGCTGCAGGCAGAGCAGTTTTGCTTTGCACCTGATATAATTGTTTATGTAATTTAGCGCGGTGTTTGGTGCGCGCCGTAACTTCCTGACCTACGTAACAACCCTTCTCAAAGCTTACGCCATTCAGTGCCTCAAAGCCATTTTCTAAAATCAGAGTTTTTTGGGGGATGCTATCAACCCCTGCACGGGGAATCGCATGTTGTATGCGCAGAGTTTCGTAATCTGAAACACATGCCTGCGCATAGCCACGTTGTATGATCCATGTCTCGCCTTCACCAGCGGGTGCAATAATGCGCGCTTTCATGGCAGCGTGGCGTGGGTCTATGAAGGCCGTAACATGCGCATCGGCAAAATATTCGGTACGTCCTGCATCCGTTGGCAGGGCAAGTGCCGAAACATCTCCCATGGCTGCCAATACATGATATTCTTCGCCCAGATTTTCAATATGTACATCTGCGCGTAATTTATACATGGTAAGCAGACGCATTAATTGCGGGGCTTGATCTATATCGCAATCGAGCAACAAGCTATCGCCTTCGACCGCAACAAAAAAGTCAAAAAGATACTTGCCTTGCGCGGATAGCATCGCTGTCCATATGCTGTGCTGTGAGGTAACTTTAGTAATATCCTGTGTGATGAGGCCTTGTAGAAACTCGCGCATATCCTTGCCGCGCAAACGCAGCACCGTACGGTGAGGTAGCAATACATAGCGGTTACTCATGTCATTGCCTTTATTGCCAAGGTTATATCAAGCCATCTTCGGATTTGCCGAGAATATGAATATCATACCACAGGGCAAGGCAGAGAATATTAAACAATAATTTTGCGCCTTTGGCATCAAGAGGCTTTGCAAGCCAAGCATGCATTTTTTGCGTATCCATAATGGCCTTTAGGGATGGATGATCGGTGAGAAATGCGTCAATTTTTTCGCGGCGTTTTTCCAGCCATTCATGCAGTGGTATGGTGAATCCACGTTTGGTTTGCCAAGCTGATAATTCTGGATGCCGGTTATGCAGCCATGTTTTCAGCAGCCATTTGCCTTCTTTTTTGCGCATTTTAAAACGATCGGGTAGCGAAAAGGCAAAAGATAGCATTTCACGATCGAGCAGCGGCACACGCCCTTCCACCCCATAGGCCATGAGGCAGCGATCCAGCTTTAGCAATAAATTATTTGGCAACCATTCGGCAATATCTTCGGCCTGAAAGCCCTGCAATGCAGAGAATCCGTGTTTGCGGTATTGCTTATCAGGAAGCTCCTGACGGTAGTAATGTGTGAAACGCTCTGGTTCCAAAAAAATATGTCCGTAGCGATAGGTGTCGCCACGTCCGCGAAATGGTCGGCCAAGCCACCGCCGCCATAAAGATTGATTGCGATAACGTTCGTATCCGGCAAAAATGACATCGCCGCCTTCGCCCGATAAAATGACCTTTACATCTTCCTGTGCGTATTTTGCCAGCTTCAACATATGCAGTGCAGAATAATCAGCGGTGAGGTCGTCCATAGTTGCACACATGCGCGGCAGATAATGCCAAAAGTCCTGTTCACCAAACTCGATCGTAGAATGCTGGGTTTGAAGTTGGTTTGCTAAGCCCTCGGCCATAGTGCGCTCATCGGCATCGGATACATGTTCGAATCCTATCGTATAGGTACGCAGCGGGGTGGTAATGTCTGCCATGCGGGAAACCACAGCAGATGAATCAATACCCCCCGACAAAAATGCCCCGCTTGGCACCTCTGCTTGTAAGTGACTGGCAATCTTTTCGCTTAACAATCCATCAAATGCCGAGAGGGCATCTTCTTCACCCAGTAATCCATGGGGGCGCAGCTCCAACGGCACATTATGACGTTCTTCTATTGCGCCCTGCCGGATACGCAATACTTCGCCCGGAGCCACGCGATAAATATGTTTGAAAAGAGTATCCGTGCCAACAATATATTGCCGGTTTAAAAACGAAGGCAATGCCTGTTCGTTCAGCTCAGGGGCAACCCAACCGGATTGGGTGAGGGCAGAGGGTTCCGAGGCAAAGGCCACTCCTGTGTCATTAACGCAAATATATAAGGGTTTGATTCCTACAGGGTCGCGGGCAAGAACCACATCGCCATGCTGCTGGTCGTAAATGGCAATGGCATACATGCCCGTCAGGTGGTTAACAAAGTCTAAGCCGTATTTTTTATATAAATGCAACGGCACTTCGCTATCTGATGCAGTTTTAAACACTACGCCTTCAGCTTCGAGCATTTCACGCAGAGGCTTGTAATTATATATCTCGCCATTAACAGCAATGTGCAGTTTTCCATCAAAATCACTGATAGGCTGCTGGCCACCGGCAACATCTATGATGCTCAGTCGGCAATGGGTGATGCCAATATCGTCATGAATATAGCTGCCTTTTTCGTCGGGTCCGCGATGAAGAAGCGTGCTGTTCATGGCCTCCAGCATAGAGGCATCTACAGCGACATGATTACGCATGGAAATTCCGGCTATTGCACACATGGCATACTCTCCTTATTTGTTACAAAGGCAGTATTCATGTGCTGATAAATCACATGCGAGCATAGACAAAAAGTGGGAAAATTATGTGTAGCCAACATCTGCACCCCATCGTAAAAGATGAGGAGTGTATTGCACCTCACCAACTATTGAAAAATTAGTAAGATGATAGTGTATTCTTACGCATCAGTGAATGTAAAATTCACCCTGCGCGTTTGTAAACTCTTCTGGCATAATGAGTATTTTGCTTGCAACCGTAACTGAATGCAGCTTTCCGTCGAGTTCACGTTGCCAAAAATTAAGAAATTTATATAAAGCAGGAAATTCTGGTGCCATATCATATTCCTGCCACACATAAGTTTGCAGCAATTTAGGATGATCGGGCATGTGATAAAGAATTTCTGCAGTAGTCAGGCGGTAATCGTTTAACATCATATCAAGATTTGCCATTCTAACCTCTCTGAATTGTCCTACATGGCTATGCATCAACTTCATGTCGATGGGCAATGAGCTGCCATAGTATTACCTTACCATAAAAACGTTACTAAAACCTTAAAAGATATGGCTGTGAGCGGGCTATAGCTCTATGTCGTGCTTGGGTATTTATAGAAAAAAGTAAAGTTTGATTGCATTTTGCCCCCTAAAACGTGTACCACTAGTGCTCTTTAAATACGGTGGGAGCATGTAAATGCGGGGTTTTTGGCCTGTATTGCTGATAGGTATGGCTTTGATTGCGATCGGCTGCGCTCCTAAGGTGCAGCGCTATTCAGCGCCCCACGCCGCCCCACAAATTGTTGATGATAAGTTGCTGACAGGTAGCAATAAAGTGCTGCCTATTCGGGTCTGGGAGCCAGATAAAGACCGTTCTATCAAAGCCGCAATCATTGCACTGCATGGTTTTAATGATTATAGCAATGCCTTTGTAAATCCTGGGTATTATATTTCGGCACGTGATATAGCGGTATATGCCTATGACCAGCGTGGATTCGGCGATACAGAGGATCGTGGAATCTGGGCAGGGCAGGAAAACCTGACCGGAGATCTGAAGCAAATGGTGCTGGCCATACGGGAAATGCATCCCGATGTGCCACTATATTTGCTGGGCGAAAGCATGGGCGGCGCTGTGGTAATTAATGCTCTTGCACAGCCAGATTTTCCAAAAGTGGATGGTGCAATTTTATCTGCACCCGCAGTATGGGGCAGTAAAACCATGCCGCCGTTATATCGCGGTGTGCTATGGGCAGGAGCCCATACAGTGCCTTGGCTTGAGGTGACCGGATCGAATCTCAAAATTCTGGCCACCAATAATATTCCGCTGCTGCGCGAAATGGGGCGTGATCCATTAATTATTAAAGAAACACGGGTAGATGCGATATATGGCATTATGCAATTGATGGATAATGCATATAGCAATGCAAAAAAAGTCGATGTTCCCTTGTTATTGTTGTATGGCATGAATGATCAGGTAATTCCTTCGCAACCTATTGTAGAGGTTGCGGATACACTGGATACGAAATATAAACTGGTATATTACCCTCGGGGGTTTCATATGCTGCTGCGGGATTTGACCTCGGAGGTAGTAATGGACGATATTATTGCATGGGCGGAGGATCCGGAGGGTTTTCTGCCTTCTGGCTATGATTTAAATTGGCGAATGCTAATGGCAGGGGATGCGGAATGAAATATCTGGCAGGTATCATGTTGCTATGTGCTGCGGTGGGTATGGCTAAAACGGGATATGCCGCGCCGCAAAAAGTGGTGTCACTAAATTTATGCACAGATCAGGTGGCGGCAAGCATGTTGGATAAATCCCAGCTTAAAGGGCTGAGTTTTAATGCTTCAGATCCGGTGTTGTCACTGGTTTCCGGCACAGCCTCGGACTACCCTGCGTTAAAAGGCACTGCAGAAGAAATGGCCGAGATTCAACCCGATATGGTGCTGATGGCCGCCGGACAAAATCCGCAATTGCAACAATGGTTAGAAACCAAAAAAGTGCCTTTCTTTGCGATAGAACACGCCAGTTCCATCAATGCGCTACAGCGGCAGATTTCACAACTTGCTGTAAAGCTTGGCCATCCGGGATATGCGGTGAACCTTCGTGCGCGGCAAAACTCATTGTTGCAACATGCCAAGCTGCCCGCCGCTAATATGGGCGTGGCGATTTATTATCCTCGTGGGTTTACCGATGGGCGTGGCACATTGATTCACGATGTCATCACCCGCATGGGAGGGCGCAACCTTGCTGCAGAGCAAGGCAAAGAAGGCTCTGAATATTTATCGTTGGAGAAGCTGATATCCCTGAAGCCCGATGTGCTTATTATTCCGCTTTATGACTATGATGTGGTATCGCAAGCAGAAAAACTATCTCAGCATCCCGCTCTAAAAAACATTAAAGCGCAGATTGTACCTTTGCCCGGGCAATATTTGACCTGTCCTCATTTAGGGCTGGAGGCAATTGTAAATACTATTGCTGCAACGGTGCGCGAAAAGCAACGTATGGTACAGGTTACACAACATAAAGCTACGCCATAATGGTTATAAAGACGCCTTTATTGCTATTACATGCCATATTGTTATTGGTTATGTTTGTTGCAGCGTTGGCATCACTGGCAGTGGGGCAGGTGGATCTAACACTTGCGAATGTCTGGGACGGGCTTGTGCAGCATAGCAACTCACTAAATTATATTATTATCAGCGAAATTCGTTTGCCGCGCACGCTATTGGCGATAGTGGTAGGTGCGGCACTGGGCATATCCGGTGCGGCGATGCAGGGGTTTTTGCGTAATCCACTTGCAGAACCTGGCTTGCTAGGTGTTACCGGTGGTGCAGCGCTGGGCGCGGTTGTGGCGATTTATAGCGGGCTTATTTTGTTGGGTGAATATTGGTTGCCTGTATTAGCAATGTTAGGCGCTACCAGTGCCGTTGCCTTAACATATGCGCTGGCGGGAAGGCAGTATTCTGGTAGTCACACCTTGATTCTGGCGGGAATAGCGGTTTCGAGTCTGTTTGGTGCGGCAATTGCTGTGGCGCTGAATCTGGCGCCAAATCCCTTTGCGGCAATGGATGTGGTTTTTTGGCTTATGGGGTCATTAGCTGACCGCACTATGCAGCAATTCTGGCTGGTTATACCTTTTATTGTTATTGGCGGTGGTTTGATGCTGTCATGCATCCGCGCATTAAATGCATTAAGTCTTGGTGAAACCACGGCGCAAAGCATGGGTATTGAAATTGCGCAGGTGCAATGGCGGTTAGCACTTGGTGTTGCGCTTGCGGTAGGAGCGGCAGTTTCAGTGGCGGGGAGTATTGGGTTTGTTGGCTTAGTGGTGCCGCATATACTACGCCCCTTAGTAGGCCATAGCCCGGGTGCATTACTGTTGCCCAGTGCTATTGGCGGTGCAATTTTGCTGTTATTGGCGGATATTACTGTTCGCTTGGTGCCTACCTCGGGTATGGAACTTCGAATTGGTGTGGTTACGGCGCTTATTGGCGCGCCTTTCTTTTTGTTGCTGTTACTGCATCATCGGCGCGAGGTGGCATGAGCTTGCTGACACTAACACAGGTGCATGTCGCATATAAAGAACGTAACGTGCTGAAGGATATTAGCTTTTCACTTAAATCCGGAGAGGTGCTGGGAGTAATTGGTGCCAATGGTGCAGGAAAATCGAGCTTACTGCGTACAATTGCCGGTATCACACCGCATAACTCTGGGAAAATATTATGGGAGAATGCAGCACTAATCCACAACCGAGTTACCGCACAAAAAATTGCGTATCAGGAACAGAATAGCCAATGTCACTGGCCGCTGGAAGTAGAAAAACTGGTGACGTTGGGGCGTTTGCCTCATGGTAAATTTGCCAAGCAATTGCAGCCGCACGATCATATAGCGGTGATGCAAGCGATGGAGGATGCGGATATTATGCATTTACGCCATCGAACAGCCACTAAGCTTTCGGCAGGTGAGCAGGCGCGGGTATTTTTGGCGCGGGCTTTGGCGGTACAGCCACAACTGCTTTTGGTAGATGAGCCCGTTTCTGGCTTGGATCCTGCCCATCAGTTGGCGGTGATGGCATTGTTACGGCGCAAAGCGTCCGACGGCATGGGGGTGATTGTGGTGTTGCATGATTTAGCGCTGGCAGCACGATACTGCGATAGGCTATTGCTCATCAACCACCAAACTATCTTGGCACAGGGCAATCCGGCGCAGGTGTTGAGCGCAGAAAATTTGCGCACTGCCATGCAGGTAAAAGTAGTAAACGGAGAGCATGAAGGCGTGCCGTATATCCTTCCGTGGCAGGCGATTTAGCAAGATATATTTATGGGATATTTACGGCTTTTTATTGCATAAAGTGATCATAAACGTTATAAAAGAAGTTCTGATTACATGCGCAAAATATGTTTTGCGCCTATATTTAACTGCCAAGGGCGCGCAGATGCGCTCATAAATATATGTGGCAGAACAGGTTGGAAATGACACTTAGGAAACATATTTCATCTCCGTTGCTAACGGCAGCGACCATTACTTGCACAATGCTTTTATGCTTGGTATTTGCACCAGCAGCATTAGCATATAATAGCGATGCCGCGCTGGAGCGGGATGGTAAGCTATGTACCCATCAAGTCACCCGCAGCGAACGTAAATATGGCATTCCAAGTCGCTTACTGGGCGCTATGGCCGCCACCGAAACCGGACGGATGCATAAAGGGCTTGGCGTACGTATTCCGTGGCCCTGGACGTTGAATGTAGAAGGAAAACCCTATTTCTTTGACAGCAAAACCGAAGCGGTTGCCGCTGTTGCAAAATTCCAAAGTCAGGGCATTAGGAGTATTGATGTAGGCTGTATGCAGATTAACTTGCGTCACCACCCTGATGCATTTGCCAATTTGAGCGAAGCGCTGGAGCCAAAATTTAATGTTACCTATGCCGCACGTTTTTTGCGTGGCCACTATGACGACACCAATTCATGGAAAATGGCAGTAGGGCGGTATCACTCGCGCACACCAGCGCATGCTACCCGTTACATTGCGGCAGTATATGGCCAATGGTATGGGCTTGCCAGTAAAACCGCCGAAAGTAATAAAAGTGCTAAACGCTATAAATCGTTTGTGCGCATGGAAAATTCTGGTGATGAAGTGGTATTCAAACGTAAAGAAGTGGCCGTACGTGATTCAAAGCCACAGGCAAAACTTGTAACTCCTGTTTCGGCTAAGCCGGAAAATTCGGTAAAAACCAGCGCTCGAAGCGGCAATACAGGGCGCTATGATGTCAGTATTATCCGCCCGCTGAGCAGCGCCGGAAAAATCCAGGCGACACCTACCCAAAGCAGCGATGAAACCACTAACCCGCTGGTAATGAATGTTGGTGCAGCTAAAAACTTTACAATGTCGTCATCAACCTCTATCAGTGCAAAGAGTAATAGTAGCGAAGACAGTAAAGACCGCTTTATTCGCTTTGTGGACTAAAGGTAAAAGGTGTGTTATGAGCAATTCTCAACCATTTGAAACACAAATTGTCGAACATGAAGAAGTCGCGTGCGATGGTGAAGCGGGTGCGCTGGGGCATCCACGCGTGTTTTTGCACATTGATCGCACTGTCGGCAGTGTGACATGTCCTTATTGCAGCCGCCAGTTCGTATTAAAAGATGGCGCACACCGCGTTGCATAAACTGCAAAGTTTTTTAAAAAAATATCAATTTTTTTCATTACATAGTGATGTGTTGCAATAAGTTGCAACCCGGCTTCTATGCTTGATTTGCGTACGTATGTATTAACTAGTTAATGCTAAAATAGATAAAAACCCACCTATTATTTACTAATTTTTAGCAGACCTTATACGTTTTGTTAACTTATTTGCTTTATTACTTGGAGCATAGGTACAAGACAACAGGAGGTCGAAATGAAAAATTTACCCATCACCACTACCGCAAAGCTTATTGGCATGGCCAGTGTTATTGGTTTACTAAGCGCATGCGGCGGCGGTAAAAGCACCACCATCACCGAGCTGACAAAATATGACAAGCATATGAATTGCTCTGAGTTGCAGATGGAAATTACCGAAGCGACCTTCCTACGCGATAAAGCCGAGCGTAATCGCGGATTGAGCTTTAAGAATGTGGTAATGCCACTGAGCTACCCTTCAACCTACCTGAATTCAGCTAACACCATGGAATCGGCAGGAAATCGTATCGATTACCTTTCGCGATTGAGTGACATTAAGGGCTGCAACGCGCAAGGGCAATATGCCGCCGCAGAAATGCAGTTTGAACCCATGGGGTATGGCCAGCAAATGGGCAGTGTCGCTGCACCATCCACAGGAGCGTATCGCGAAATGCATTATCCATCGCAGGCTGCCGCATCTGCACCAGCGCGCACCCCGCAATACCAAGCCTATCAAACCTCGCAGCACTATGCGCGACCATCCTACGGATATTAAATGTTAATTGTTTGTTTTTTCTACTGATCCTAACCTAAGCTCTCCATTTAGCCGGAAGCCGCAAACCCGCGACTTCCGGCATTTTTTTATGTGCTGTAACAAAAGCTTCATAATGGTTAATAGGGGTTTTATATGACAAGCGCAGGCAAAGTTGCTACATTAGAGCCATAGAAAACTATAAAAAATAGACCTATCAGGTGAATATAGAAGGACTAGAGCCATGGATGATACACTTGGAAAAGTTCAATTTAAAGACGTCGAACAATATACTGATCCTGGCATGGAATCGGTTGGGGAATCTAAAGTAGGCGGCGCTTTGGGCGATGAAGATGCGCAACAAGGAGTACTTAAACCTGCACAGGCGGCGTCTCCTCCTGAGCAGAAGCGCGACACTTCACAGCAACCTTCAGAAGAAAAAACTGCGGGTGTTGCCAGCAGGGCTCGTAGCATGGCAGGTAAGCTGGGGCAGCAGTTCGATAAGCTTGCAGATAAGATTACTGATGGGTTGCAAAAAACGGTTAAAGCGGTAAAAGATGAGGCGAATGCTTTGTCAGGCAAGGACGCCACCGAAGCAAATGCCCCGCAGAAAGGTGAGCGACATAAAGCTGGTGAGCCTCACATCACAGATGAGCAAATGAGCGCAGCAGAGCGCAATGCAGGTATGGGAGGTAAGTCTAATGATGCTCAACTACGAAATCCCACAGGCATTGCCGAGGATTCTTTAAGCAAGCCCACAGCGGGACAGCAGCCGGCAGCGCGTACTCAGGGTGGTGATACTGCAAGCTATCAAAATGCGACTAGAGACTATCAAAGTCAGGTTAGTGAAAAATTATCAGCAGCAGTAACGACAGGTCAAGGGGCATCAGCTGACGCTAGAATGCAAAGTCAAACGCGTGGTGAAGCCGCCTCGCAAGCCAAAACCACGCAACAAACTTCTGCAGCAAAAGATACAGGAATTGCCGGTGAATCTATGACAAAACCTGTGCAACCTAAGGCGCAACAAACTGCTGCTAGCGGTATACAGGCACAGGCAGGCAAACCTACTGCACAGATGCAAAGCCAAACGCGTGGTGAATCCCCGCAGGCCAACGCCACACAGCAATCGCAATCTAACCCCATGGGTAAGACAACGACATCGAACATAAATCCGGATGTACTTAATGCCGCGAAAGCAACAATGCAGAATGTTCTCGCTGAAACCGCCCCTAAGGCACCGGCGGCGAACCTGACCGGAGATAATTTGTCTAAACCTACTCAGCCATTAAAAGGCCCTACTGCACAACAGGGAGGACAAAGCCCTAAAGACGGTGCCTCTGCCCGCCCAGTGGCAACTGCGAGTGCGAAACCCCCGGCAAAAATGGATGCTGCACAGGTAAAAGCGGCAATCAGTACTGCTAGATCCGCCACAAATCAGGGCGTAAATGCTCCAGCTTCTCCCAAGTCAGGTGCTACCACACCGCCAAGCCCCGCCGCAACTCCGGCGGCTGCACGTCCACAGGCTAAGTCAGCCGGCGCTAGCCGAGGCTAACCACAGCGCTTGCATTGCGGGTTAAAACAGTGCATAAGCAGGGCTGATATAATGAGTAGAATTTTATCACGCATAACAAGATTTATTTAATTTATGAAGTAGGTTGCCCTAGATTTATAAATAATAATTAAAAAGATACCTCAC
>JAKUPQ010000014.1 GCA_022450665.1 Alphaproteobacteria bacterium
ATTGCGCGCCATAATCGAGCAAAACCGCCGCGATATCGAGGTGGTGGCCGTTAATGGCCCTGCAGACGTGGGAGCGCATGTGCATTTGCTGAAATACGATTCAGTACATGGTGCATTTAATCGCCCGATTACGGTGGGTGAAATAGGCGAAGACGAAGATCGCTTAGACACAATTGATATGGGGCATGGCCCATTCCGCCTTTATCGCGAGCGTGATCCGTTGCGCTTGCCATGGAAAGCGCTGGATATTGATATTGTGCTGGAATGCACCGGAAAATACACGAAGCGCGCCGATGCCATGATGCATCTGGAAGCGGGTGCAAAAAAAGTGCTGATTTCTGCTCCTTCACCCGATGCCGATGCAACGATTGTATATGGTGTGAATAACGCTATGCTGAAATCTAACCATACCATTGTTTCGGTGGGGTCTTGCACCACTAATGGCCTTGCGCCTGTGGCCAAGGTCTTGCACGATATGCTGCGTATCGAAACCGGATTTATGACAACGATTCATTCGTTCACCGGCGATCAGCGTTTGCTGGATGGCAGCCATAAAGATTTGCGCCGCGCCCGTGCGGCAACCATGGCCATGGTGCCAACTTCTACCGGTGCAGCAAAAGCAATAGGTCTGGTAATGCCAGAGCTGGCTGGAAAGCTTTCGGGTACTGCTATTCGTGTGCCAACCCCAAATGTATCGCTGGTCGATCTGACTGTGCGTACCCGCAAAAATTCCTCGCCAGAAGATATTCATGACGCAATGCGCGAGGCATCGCAAGGGGCGCTGCAAGGGGTGCTGGGTATTTGCGACGAACCGCTGGTATCTACCGATTTTAATCATAGTAGCGAAAGCTCAATTTATGATGAAAGCGGAACATTTATTACCGATGGTAACTTCATACGCATTGCCGCATGGTATGACAATGAATGGGGCTTTTCATGCCGTATGCTGGATGTGGCACGTATGTTGGAAGAGCATTTGTAATGGCCGCATTGCATGTGAAGACGTTGGATAATCTTCAGGCATCTGGCAAAGTAGTGCTGGTGCGGGTTGACTTGAACGTGCCTATGGAACATGGGCGCGTGGCAGATTTAACCCGTATTCGTGTGTTGCTTCCTACCTTGACTGAGCTTGCTGATCAAGGCGCAAAGGTGGTGTTGCTTGCCCATTTTGATCGCCCACAAGGTAGGTATGTGCCTGCGCTTTCACTTTCGCCGCTGGTAGATGTGTTGCAAAATGAGCTGAATTGCTTTGGTGACAAGCCATACCCTGTAAAATTTGGGGTGGATTGTATTGGTAATGCAGCGCAACACGCGATAGATGCGATGGAGAATGGGGATATTCTCATGCTGGAAAACCTGCGTTTTCATAGCGGTGAAGAAGAAAATACCCCGCAATTTGCCAGCGATCTTGCAGCGCTGGGAGATGTGTTTGTAAATGATGCGTTTTCGGTATCGCACCGCGCCCATGCATCGGTAGTAGGCATTACAGAATATCTACCGGCCTATGCAGGGCGATTGCTGCAAAAAGAGGTGGAAGCATTTGATCGCCTACTCGAAAATCCGCAGCGCCCGTTAATGGCAGTGGTTGGTGGAGCAAAAATTTCTACCAAACTCGAAATTCTAGAGCATTTGTGCAGCAAAGTAGACACTTTGGTAATTGGCGGCGCTATGGCCAATACCTTCTTATTGGCGCAAGGAAAGGCTATTGGCACATCGCTGCATGAGCCAAATCTGGTGGAAACAGCAAAGCGTATTTTAGCGCATGCTAAAAAAGAAGGCTGTGCGATTATTTTGCCGCAAGATGTGGTGGTTACCCATAAATTCGCGCCATCAGCACCATGTGAAGTCGTATCTGTAGAGAACATGCCAAACGATAAAATGCAGCTTGATGTAGGCCCAGAAACAGTTCTGAGCGTGGCAACGCATATTCGCAACAGCAAGTCGCTTATTTGGAATGGCCCCATGGGTGCATTTGAAACCCGCCCATTCGATGCATCCACTACAGTGCTTGCGCGCATGGTGGCAGGACGTACCCATAGCGGAGAGTTGTTTAGCATGGCGGGCGGAGGTGACACCGTTTCAGCATTATCTCATGCAGGGTTGGAAGACTGTTTTTCGTATCTTTCAACCGCAGGCGGGGCATTTTTAGAGTGGATAGAAGGCAAGCAATTGCCTGGTATTGCCGCACTCGAAGCAGAGAATAGAAAATTTATGAAAACAGCAATAACCAATTAATTACACAAATCACTATGCATGAATATAAAGGAAAATGGGGATGAAGCTCTCACGTAAAGTAAAAAATATTATCACTAATTATGAAAGCGATAATTTGGGAACTAAGGCAAATTTGGCGCGTATGCTGATGCATGGAAAATTAGGCGGCACCGGTAAAATGATTATTCTTCCCGTGGATCAAGGGTTCGAGCATGGCCCCGCACGTAGCTTTGCTGTGAATCCGGATGCCTATGATCCTCATTATCATTTTCAACTCGCTGTAGATGCGGGACTTAACGCCTACGCAGCGCCGCTGGGTTGGCTTGAAGCAGGTGCAGACAGCTTTGTTGGCGAAGTGCCGACTATTTTGAAAATGAATAGCTCAAACTCGCTCATGCCCGGCAAAGGATATGATCAGGCAATTACCGGATCGGTAAAAGATGCGCTTCGCTTAGGCTGTTCGGCGGTAGGCTTTACTATTTACCCGGGGTCGGAAAATGCCTTCGCGATGATGGAAGAAATTCGCGCTATTGCAGAAGAAGCCAAAGCAGCGGGTCTGGCAGTGGTAATTTGGTCGTATCCCCGTGGTGGCAACCTGAGCAAAGAAGGCGAACTTGCACTGGATGTATGCGCCTATAGCGCCCATATGGCCGCCTTACTTGGCGCACATATTATTAAGGTAAAACTGCCAACCGAGTTTTTAGAACAGCCAGAAGCGAAAAAAGTTTATGAAACGCAAAAAGTGGACGGTAGCACGCTTGCTAAACGAGTAGAACATGTCGTGCAATCCTGCTTCAATGGTCGCCGCATAGTGGTATTCAGTGGTGGCGCAAGCAAAGGTGCTGATGCGGTATATGATGATGCCCGCGCCATACGCGATGGTGGCGGCAACGGGTCGATTATCGGACGTAATACCTTCCAGCGTCCACGAGAAGACGCGTTGGATATGCTTGGCAAATTAGTGGCCATTTATAAAGGACAGGATTAATGGCGCAAGCGGAAGCGGCGGAAGCTGTGCGTGAGTGCAGGCTCTATGTAGTAAGTCCACCACAATTAACGCTTGTGCAATTTATGCCGCAGCTTGAAGCTGTGTTGAAGGCATCTGCCACCAACGCTAATGCAGAGCCACTGGTGGGCGCATTCTTATTACAGCTTGATGATGCCAGTGAAGCCGAGTGGAAAAGCGCAATAAATCAGATTCAGCCACTATGTAATGCACATCAGGTGGCGTTTATGCTACACGAACATATTGAGCTTGCCATCGAAAAAAATGTGGATGGCGTGCATGTGGAATCCACTTCTATAGCCGATGCCCGCGCCCGCTTGGCTGAAGATCAGGTAGTGGGAAAAACCTGTATGGCTTCGCGGGATGTTGCTATGAAATCAGGCGATCAAGGCGCAGATTATGTGGCATTTGCACCGTTTTTTGCTCAGGCCACCCCAAGTGAAACCGCCATTGCCGCGCCCGAAATTGTGCAGTGGTGGCAAGAGCTTTTTGTGCTACCATGCGCTGCTGCGGGCGGCATAACCCCGCAAAACTGCGGCGATATAGTAAAAGCCGGTGCCGATTTGCTGATGGTGCGCGGCGCTGTGTGGCAAAATCCACATGGGGCAGATGTAGCGATTGCCACGTTTGATGCTGCTATTACAGAAGCGTTGCAAAATGCCTGATCCGTTGCTATAAGAGCTGAATATTATTCGCCCTAACAATGTTCAGGCTAAATGGCTTTGACGCAGGCGAGTGTGAATTTTACAAGCCTGAATCATAACCGTATTGTTTATAAGGATTTCCCAATGAAAATCGACGGCGTTTCTATCCGCACCGGAAATGTGCTGCAACATAAAAATCGCTTATGGGTGGTGACTAAAACACAGCATACTCAACCGGGCAAAGGTGGGGCATATATGCAGGTGGAAATGAAAGATATCCGTGAAGGCACCAAGTTGAACGAGCGCTTCCGCTCTGCCGAATCTGTTGAACGGGTGCGTTTAGATCAGCGCGATTATCAGTTTTTATATGATGATGGCGAAATGCTGAACTTTATGAACAACGAAGATTTTGAACAAATCACTATCAATAAAACATTGGTAGGCGAGCAGGCCGCATTTTTGCAAGAGGGCATGATTGTTACTGTAGAAAGCTTTGAAGGCGATCCTATTGGCGTTGCACTGCCAGATAACGTGATTTGTGAAGTAGTGGAAGCCGATCCGGTAATTAAAGGGCAGACGGCTACCTCCAGCTATAAACCTGCCGTGATAGATAACGGTCTGCGCGTGATGGTGCCGCCTTTTATTGAATCCGGTACGCGCATTGTGGTGAACACCAGCGATTGCACCTATGTAGAGCGCGCTAAATAAACCTGTATTTGCGCATAATTCGATAATTAAGAAAGAAATACCATGCCCCGTTCTCCTTTAATGGAAGTTATGACACGCGCCGTAATTAAAGCTTCGCGTGGCTTGCGCCGCGATTACGGAGAAGTAACCCACTTGCAGGTGAGCAAAAAAGGCACCGCAGATTTTGTTAGCAATGCCGACGTGAATGCCGAGAGAGTATTACAAAAAGAGCTGCAACATGCCCGTCCGAAATTTGGTTTTCTAATGGAAGAAGGCGGCGAAATTGCTGGGGAAGATGACCGCCATCGCTGGATTATTGACCCCATAGACGGCACCAGCAATTTTATTCATGCGGTGCCGTATTTTTGTATTTCTGTGGCATTAGAGCGTACTTCATCTATAGGTGAGCGCGAAATTATTGCCGCAGTTATCTACGATCCGCTACGGGATGAACTATTTACCGCAGAAAAAGCATCCGGCGCTTTTTTAAATGACCGGCGCATTAAAGTATCGGGTCGCCGCGATGTGGAAGACGCATTGTTATCCACCGCTTTGCCTCGCTCGTTCCGCGATAATTACAAACCTGCACTTAGCATGATGACGGGTATGACCGGCAGCTCTGCGGGTATTCGTTGTTTTGGCGCGGCGGCGCTCGATTTGGCCTACGTTGCCACAGGACGCTTTGATGGATTTTGGAGCAACAGCCTTAAGCCATGGGATATTGCCGCTGGCATGCTGCTGGTAAAAGAAGCAGGAGGCGAAGTTACCGAAATTGCCGGTGGTAAAAAAATGCTCGATAGTGGCTCTATTGTGGCAACAAACGGCGTGTTGCACAAAAAAGTTGATGCACTGCTTAGCGAATTTGCTTAAAACATATACTCACGTTATGTTGTATAATGGCAAGTTGCTAACCCATTGCATAGGGCAATAGCAAATGGTAACTATAAAAAATCTGTTAGGTCTGTGACATGAGCGAATTTGCGCCGTCCCGTCTTTTCAAACACAGCTTGGTTCTTTCTACTGCATTGGCAGTAATCAGCACCAGTGGCTTTGCGCAATCTTTCAATCGTCGTGCGGATTTGCCAAGTATAGAAGTGCGTTTGGATGTATTGGAATCGCTACGTGCAGACAGCCCGTCTAATGCGCGGGGATCAGCGCAACCAAGCCAGCCTGTAGCGCAAACTGCCCCGCAAACCGCCCACCAACCTGTAGCGCGCCCCACTACGCCGCAAGTAGTACAGCGCGAAGTTCAGCCGCAGCAAATTCCATTTGGGCGTCCTTCCAAACCGCTGCCACCACCAGAAGAAATTCCGCTAGCAAAACGCATAGATGAAACCACTTACGAAACGCCGGCCTCTGCGCCATCGCCAGAATACAAGGTTATCCCTGCGCCCGATCCGGCAGGATTACGCATTGTAGAGCCCAAGCAACCGCCGCCGCAGCAACCTGTGCCTTTATGGCAAATGAAAAAAGAATATGCCCGTCGCCCCGCGAAGCAACCGGTAAAGAAGAAAAATGGCAAAGAGGCGCCGGAATATGCTCAGTTCGAGCCCTCTAACGCGGCTAATGCCTCATCGCCACGTCGCTTGCCAGCCAAACAACCAATCCTTGCACCAAAAGATGGCGAGCAAGCAACAGGAAAATCTTCTACAGACTTCACTGCTCAGCGGCCTCCTCAAGTGAATAATTATGCCAAATATCAGCCTGCGGCTAATGCCAACGAACCGGTAGCTCCCGTATTCGCGCCGCGTGTTGTAGATGTGCCTGTTCGCCGACCAGAAAACAACCCGCCGCTGGAAATGGATGCATTACCTATACCTGAAGAAAAAGAAGTGACTATTGCCGCCGCTCCAAAAGAGACAAAGCAAGCGCCGTTGCTTAGTTTAGAGACAGAGGGGAAAGTAGCGCAAGAAACTGACGATACCGATATTGATGGGGGCCTGACAGATTTGCCGTTGCCTGAAGAAGCGCCCAAACCCGAAGAGAATCTGCAAGCTGCAGATGAAAGTCCAAGCAAGCTGTATACGTTGCCGTGGACGGGCGATATCCCGGACGATGATGCCTTGGCAAAAGAGCAAGCGCTCGAAATTGCTGCAAAAGAAAAAGCCGCTGAAAAAGAGGTCGCAGAGAAATTAGCAGCCAAACTCGCCGCACAGAAAGCTGAGGCAGAAGAAAAAGCTGCTAAACTCGCCGCCGCCGAAGCCGAAAAAGCTAAGGCGAAGCAAGAAATGAGAGAACGTGTTGCCGCACAAGAGGCAGAAGAAAAAGCCATAAAAATGGCCGCAGAGAAAAAAGCTGCCGAAGAAAAAGCTGCTAAACTTGCCGCCGAAAAAGAGGCTGCTGAGCAAAAAGCCATACAGCTTGCGGCAGAAAAGCAAGCCGCTGAAGAAAAAGCGGCAAAGCTTGCAGCAGAAAAAGAAGCTGCTGAGCAAAAAGCGGCAAAACTCGCCGCCGAGAAAGCCGCAGCAGAGAAGCGTTTAGCTGAAGAGGCCGCCGCAAACCTTGCTGCAGAAAAACAAGCTGCTGCAGTATTGGCCGCCGAAAAACTCGCGGCAGAAAAACTCGCCGCAGAGAAGATAGCAGCAGAGAAGATAGCAGCCGAAGAAAAAGCACTAAAACTCGCTGCTGATAAAGCTGCCGCAGAGAAATTAGCGTTAAAACAAAAAGAACTGGATGAGCAATTGGCTAAAGTGTCGCCATCAGAGCCTGACGGAGCACTGGAATTGCCGCCGCTTCCGGGTATGGAAGCAGATGACGAAGCCTCTGCTGAAACAGATGCAGAGCAGTCGATGACCTTAACGGAAATGGATGAAACAGAGGATGAGCAAAGCAGTGCTGCGCTTGTTCCGCCACTGCCAGACACTCCTGTTGCACCAAAAGCAGAGCCTAAAAAGGAAAAAGGTTTGTTGTCGGGGCTAACGAGTCAAATTGCCGGATTGCTAGGTGCGGACAAAGACAATAAGGAAGCAGAAGCCAAATTTGAAGAAGAAATGAATTTGCCGCCGTTACCCAAAGGCGCGCAACCGCAAAGTGATGCGTTGGTTCCCAGCCCTGATGAGGACGTGACAGAAGAATTTGATGAAAGCAGTTTGCCGCGTTTGAATGCAATTGATGAAGAAGATTCTACAAACATGGTGGAGCTGCCCAAACTTCCGCCCCTGCCCAGTCAAAGTGTGGATGAAGTGCCGGTTGCTACCACACCCAACCGCGCATTACCCTCGCTCACCGCAATTGTAAGCGATGAACGCCGTGAATCTCTAAGCGCCGAAGAACAAAAACGTGCAGAAGCGGATAAAGCTGAACGCGAAGCAAAAGTTGTTGCAGCAAAACGTGCTGAAAAAGAAGCAGCAGAAAAAGAGGAAAATGCCAAAGCCGAAGCTGAAAAAGCTAAGCGTGCCAAAGCGAAAGCTGCCGCTGAAGCATTAGAAGCAAAAGCCGCTGAAGATGCCGCAAAAAAAGCGGCAAATGACGCTAAAGAACTGACGTTAGCTGAGGTCGATAGCGATGATGAAATGAAACTTGCATCACTGCCAGATGAGGCGATACGAAAACTGGAAACTCCTGTTGATAGCGATATCCAAGCGCCCGTAGTAGATTATGACAGGCAAAACCGCAAGCAGGTGCGCCTGTTCTATGGACGCGACGACCGCGAAGTACTGCCTGTAATGCAAGACGCATTGAAAACGGTGGTAAAAGATTTAAAAGACAATCCGCAAACCCAACTGAAAATTCAGTCTTATGCGGGTACCAATATGGATGATAAAACCTCAAGTAATCGTATGTCGCTGGGACGTGCATTAGCCTTGCGTGCCTATATGATAGAGGCAGGAATCCCAACAGAGCGGGTGATTGTTTCTTCTAAGGGAAACGATTCTGCCGGTGGCCCTGCTGAACGGGTAGATATTACTATCGATTAAGCGGAGGGCGGTTGCTAGGCAATTTGCGGCGTTGCTTGCGGGGACTGATCAAATTGCAGCTTCGCCAGCCGCGCATATAAAGGGCTACTTAGCATTAGTTCGCTATGAGTGCCGGTGGCCTGTATTGCTCCATTTTCCATTACCACAATTTTATCGGCGCTGAGTACCGTAGCCAAGCGGTGGGCAATGACAAGAGTAGTGCGGTTTTGCATGAGTTTTTCAATCGCCTGCTGCACCAAATGTTCGCTATGGGCATCTAGGGCATTGGTAGCTTCATCCAGTAGTAAAATACGCGGATTGCGAATCATTGCACGGGCAATGGCCAAGCGCTGCCGCTGACCGCCGGAAAGCCGCACACCTTTTTCTCCCAAAAAGCTGCTGAATCCTTCGGGTAGCTTTTCTAAAAATTCCTGCGCTTCTGCGGCTTTAGCAGCGGCTACCACCTCTACATCGCTCGCATCTAAATTGCCTGCGCGAATATTGTCCCATGCGTTGGCAGAAAAAATCACCGGATCCTGTGGTACGAGTCCGATGCAGCTTCGCAATTGCTGCGGGTCTGTCTGCGCTATAGGCGTGTCGTCAATGGTAATACTGCCTGCTGCCGGATCGTAAAAGCGCAATAATAACTGAAATAATGTGGTCTTGCCTGCACCGGATGGCCCTACAAGTGCAATAGTTTGCCCTGCCTCTATTTGCAGCGAAAAATTTTGCAGTGCAGGCTTGTCGGGACGGGAAGGGTAGTGAAAGGTGATATCCTCAAAATTAATGCGTCCAGCAAGAGGCTGCGGTAAAGTCACTGGCGATAGTGGGGCGCGGATTTCAGGATTTGTGTTGAGTAATTCCACCAACCTTTCCATAGCACCGGCAGCGCGTTGCAAGTCTCCAACAACTTCGGTAATTGCGCCAACTGCACCGGCAGCAACCACGGAGTAAAACACAAATGCCGAGAGCGCGCCGGGGGTGAGTGTGCCTTCCAACACGCTCCGGCCGCCAATCCATAACACGGTAATAATTGCACCAAACACTAAGGTAATGACAATGGCAGTAAGAACAGCGCGGGTACGAATGCGCTTTTTGGCGGTGGCGAGCAGGGCGGTCACCTCGGACATGAACTTGCCATTTTCTGAGTCTTCGAGTGAGAGTGACTGAATAGCGCGGATGCCGCTTACGGTCTCTTCTACCCGCGCACTTAAATCGGCCAGACGATCTTGCGATTCGCGAGAAAGTTTGCGCACCCGCCGCCCTAACGTAACAATGGGAAAAAGCACTAAAGGAATAATCAGCGCGACATAGAGCGTGAGTGTGGCACTGGTAATTACAAGCATTGTAGATGCGCCAATCAGCAAAAGCGTGTTGCGCAGTGCAATGGAAATGCTGCTACCCACCACGCTTTGCAGTACCGAGGTGTCAGTAGTCATACGTGATAGAATCTCGCCGGTGCGGGTAGTTTCAAAAAAACCTAAATGCATTTGTACAACGCGAGTAAATACGTCGCGGCGGATATCTGCCACCACACGCTCACCAATCCATGTGACAAGGGCAAAGCGGAAGAATGTTGCAACTGCCAGTAAAATGACGACGCCCAACATCACCAAATAGGCCTGATTGAGCAAATGAGGATCGCCTTTCCCTAGGCCTTCGTCTACCAAAAAGCGCAATCCTGCTCCCATTCCCAGCACTGCTGTCGAGGTGAGAATTAATGATGCCATTGCGCCAATAATCGCCAGTTGATACGGACGCAAATAGACAGTAAGCATCTTCAGGCTGCTCAGGTCTTTTGATTTGGGGCGATCTTCTAAATGTGCTTTGCCACGTCGCATAATGCATTTTCGTTTGTTATCGTTCAATTGCGTGTATATAACGGAAAACGGTATTAAATCCCAACAAAACTTTGGTAAAGGCAAGCGCGTGGCTACAGGCAGTGGAAAAGGCAAAGGCAGAAACGCGGGAGGCGGGCGTAAGGGCGTGCGACGCAAAACACGCGCATCCAGCCGCGATAGCCTTCATGCCAAAAAGAAACCTGCGCGTAAAAAATCAGCAACCACCACTAAACGCAGCAAGAGACGTAGCAAAAAGGGTGGAATTATGCGCCGATTGATGACCGCGAAAAATCTGGGTTTTGCCTTTACAACCCTGCTCACACTGGTAATTCTTGGGTTGTTGGCACTTGCGTATTTTATGCATGATTTGCCGGATATCAGCAGTCTGACAAAAGTTACCAAAACTCCAAGCATTTTGTTGCAAACAGAAGATGGCGATATTATCGGCAGCTCGGGAGATATTTATGGTGAATATGTGCGCTATAATGATATTCCCCGTGATTTGATTAAGGCGGTAATGGCTACGGAGGATCGCAATTTTTTCCGGCATTTTGGGGTTGACCCATGGGGTTTGCTGCGGGCGATGGTGGCCAATGTCAAGGCAGGGCGAATTGTGCAGGGTGGCAGCACCATCACCCAGCAATTAGCGAAGAACGTCTTTCTTACACCGGAACGCTCACTTAAACGTAAAGTGCAGGAATTGATCATTGCTCTGGCGATGGAGCGTAAATACAGTAAAGAGCAAATAATAACCGTATATATGAATCGTGTGTATTTTGGTGCGGGTACGTATGGTATTGATGCTGCTGCACGGCGCTATTTTGATAAACCGGCAAGTAAGCTGTTGTTACCAGAATCCGCGTTGATTGCAGGATTGCTTAAAGCCCCATCGCGCTATGCCCCCACAAGTAATCGTGAACTTGCCATTGGCCGCGCCACACAGGTGCTGATCAATATGGTGGATGCCGGATTGCTGAAGCAAGAGCAGATGGATGCGGCAAAAAATATGTACTCCAGTCTAAGCTTCCCTGAATATCACAGCAGTAGCGGCCAACGTTATTACATTGATTGGGTGCTGGATCAGATTCCTGAATTTGTGGGTAATATCAATTCGGATTTAATTGTTACCACCACCTTTAACCCCACCCAGCAAGAACTGGCTGAGGCGGCGATTACACAGATACTGACTGCCGACACTATGAAGAAAAGACGGGTTGATCAAGTGGCATTGCTGAGCATGACACCCAACGGAGCGGTGCAAGCCATGGTGGGCGGGCGCAATTATACTACCAGCCAATATAATCGGGCTACACAAGCGCGCAGGCAGCCTGGATCTTCGTTTAAGCTGTTTGTTTATCTGGCTGCATTGCAATCAGGTTGGCATCCTTATGACACAATTGAAGATGCACCCATTAATATCAATGGATGGCGTCCGGGCAATTATAATGGCCGTTACGCAGGAGTAGTTACGCTGCGTCAGGCTTTTGAAGAGTCGCTGAACACAGTGGCTGTGCGCTTGAGTGAATCGGTAGGGCGCAACAATGTGATAGATATGGCGCGACGCTTAGGCCTGAAAGGCTCGTTGGATAATTTACCCAGCATTGCATTGGGCGTTACCGAAAGTACGTTGCTGGAAATGACCACTGCCTACGCACATATGGCAAGCAATGGGAAAATTGTGCTGCCCTATGGCATTACATCTATCAAAGATGTGTACGGTAATGTGATTTATCAGCGACGTGGCGCTTCGCAAGGGACAGTGATTGCCAACAATACGGTTCGCCAGATGAACGATATGCTGTTATCGGTAGTTGAATCTGGCACTGGACGCGCTGCCAATATTGGCCGGCCAGTTGCCGGAAAAACCGGAACGAGTCAGGATTATAAAGATGCCTGGTTTATTGGATTTGCCCCACAGCTGATTACCGGCGTATGGGTAGGTAACGATAACAATACTCCTACAGCGAAAGTAACGGGAGGTAATTTGCCTGCACAAATCTGGGCAAAATATATGCAGCCCGCACTAAAAGGAGCGCAGGTGCAGGAAATTCCCAGATCTGGCTCTGGCGGTGGGATTCGCGAATGGTGGGGTAATGCTACTACTACGCCTGCCAACGATAACCGCAGAAATATTCCGCCACCCAAGCGGCGCAATAACCAACAACGCGAAAGCTTCTGGGATTCGCTGTTTAGCTCGGGTGGAGAAATTGAGTTAGAACGCGACAAAAATGTGCCGAATAATCCACGGCATCGCAATGATGGTGGTATTAAACGCTAACTTATTCTTCGAGAGCGTTTTGCAGATTGCTGGAGTGTTGTTGCGCCTCGGCAATTTGTTTTTTGAGGGCTACCAGCCGCGCATAGCTGTCTTCGGTGACATTATCAGCAATTTCCGCTTCCATGCTCCGGCATTCGGCCTGCATACGGGTGAGGGCATGTTCTGCTACCAATAACTTCCAGAATGTCAGTGCGTGGCGCTCTGCATCCTCGCCCGAAGCGTGTGGTACATGCGTGTTAAGCAATGCAGTTAAAGGATGTTCCAGCCCTTGCTCTTGTGCGCGGATTGTTACCAAATCATGCGGCAACTCAGGATTTTCGGCCAAGACATCCATAATTAACTGGCGAATGCGGTTATAATCCACATGGGTGAAATCAAACATGCCAATAATTTCTTCCACTTCACCCAGTTGTAAAAGCGAAGGATGCTGCATTATCAGCCGAAGTAAATCCCTCTCGCGTTGGTGTTGAATGGCTTGTTCGCCTTCCAGCATAAAGCGCTCTACATCGCTGCTGCGGCTGGCGGCAATATCATATTTGGCCTTGATTTTAGATTGGCGCTCCGGCCATAGCAGTTTTTTAAAATAAGCGCGATAATGGTTGCTAACAGTTTTATCTGCAATTTTATCACATAGCTGCATAAGGGTGTGTTCGATAGCAGCACGCTTCTCGGGGCTGGTTTTTTTATTCAAATCTCCTGCTTGTTGCCGCCATAGCGCATCGGATAACGTTAGACTGGTATCAAGACGGGTTTTAAATGCCTCAGCCCCTTGTTTGCGCACCATAGTATCGGGATCTTCTCCCTTGGGCAAAATCAAAAAGCGTAAGCTTTTTCCCGCTTTTAGAAGGGGGAGAGATAACTCACCAGCACGCTGCATGGCACGTTGCCCCGCCGCATCGCCATCCAAACACATGACCGGCTCATCAGCCAGTTGCCATAGTAAACGTAAATGATTCTCTGTAACTGCTGTACCCAATGGCGCCACAGCGTTATTAAATCCTGCCTGATACAAGGCAATAACATCCATGTAGCCTTCTGTCACCAGCACTTGATTGGCTTTATGGGCAGGTTGACGTGCGCTTTCATAAGCATATAGCACCTCGCCTTTTTTAAACAATGGGGTTTCAGGAGAATTGAGGTATTTTGGTGCATCGCGTCCGGCATCTATCAGTGATGGAATAACACGCCCACCAAAGGCAATTACTTTTCCGCGCCTATCGGTAATAGGGAACATAACGCGGGCGCGAAAGCGATCATAGCTGGCGCCACCACCATCAGGGCGGATAATTAATCCCACCTCTTGTAGTTGTCGCTCATTTACCCCATGGGACATAAGATGGGTTTTGAGGGCATCGCGCCCTTCGGGTGCAAAGCCAAGGCGAAAATGTTTGGCGGTATGGCCGGTTAAGCCACGGCTTTTCAGGTAATCCTGCGCTACCTTGTGTGTGCGCAATTGCAGCTCATACCATTGGCATGCCGCTTCCATCACCTCTTGCAGGCTACCAAAGCGCTTTGCCACTGCCACTTGTTCCTGACTCATTTGCGGTACGGGCAACCCCACTTCATTTGCCAGACGCTCCACCGCTTCTACATAGTGCATGCCCTCGCTTTCTGTTAAAAAGCGAATCGCATCGCCATGGGCGCTGCAGCCAAAGCAATGATAAAATCCCTTTTCGTCATTCACGGTGAAGGAGGGGCTTTTTTCGTGATGAAAGGGGCATAAGCCCTGATATTCACGCCCACGACGTTTGAGCGCAACCCGACGTCCTACGATTTCTGAAATCGTAACCTGTGAGCGTAGTCTATCAAGAAACTCAGGAGAAAAGCGCATGTGAAAGATGTTCGTGCCAAATTTGTGTTTTTGTTTAGAGCCAATCTATATACAATGGATTCGTCCCAATGTACAAATGATAGTCGGCAGTGAATGTTAAGCTGGTTGAAAACCTCGAATAATGCGTTACCCTCGCATGTGATGCTAGCCGGTCAACAAGTGCCGTTAAATGTGACGCGCCATCATAATGCCCGCCGTATCACATTGCGTTACGATGCCCAGCGCCGCCAAATACGTATGACTTTACCACCCCGTGCGCCCATGAAGCTTGCCGCAGAGTTTTTGGACGAAAAAGCAACGTGGCTCACACGACAAATTGAACAACACCCGCAATGCGTTGCATTTGAGCACGGGGTGATACTGCCGGTATTGGGTGAAATGCTAGAGCTTCGGCATATCGAGGCGTTGCGCGGACATAATGCCTATCGCGATGGGGTGCTTGCCATTACCTGTCCTGTGGCATCGCTTTCTACCCGCACAGAAACGTGGCTTAAGGCCAGACTGCGCGAGGAAATTATGCAAGAGGCTATCGAGATGAGCGCCACCTTGGGGGTGAAGTTTAAACGGATCAGCCTGCGTGATACTTCCAGCCGCTGGGGGAGTTGCAGCAGCGCCGGAAACCTATCATTCAGCTGGCGGCTGGTATTCGCGCCACGGGAGATATTATCGTACATTATCGCTCACGAAGTGGCGCATTTGCGCCAGATGAATCACAGCCCCGCCTTTTGGGCTGAGGTTGCTAAGTTGCATCCAGACTATAAACAATCGCGGGCGTGGTTGACAAAAAATTCCAGCACTTTGCATCGTTATGGCGTATAAAATTATGATAACCTATAGCAAAGACAAACAAACATGGTACTCGCCCCTTGCAATCTTGTGGTTTGTCCCTATATTAAGCTCCGACTATTTGAATAACTGAAAAACTGCCAGAAGGTGTGTGATTTACATGGCCAAGAAACCCGCAGCTGTCGCGACAGAGAAGAAAACCCCCGCTAAAAAAGCCCCTGCTAAGGCTGTATCTAAGGCGACTGCCAATAAAAAAGCAGCGGCGCCCGAGGCTGAAGACGGGTCAGATAAGCGGGTGAGTCCCGTTATTTTGAAAAAGCTGTTGGCATTAGGCAAAGTCAAAGGTTCGTTAACCGTTGACATTATTAACGCTCAGTTAACCACAGAACAATATTCTTCCGATCAGATCGAGGCGTTGATCACTACGATTACAGCAGCGGGAATTACCATTCTTGAGGATGCGGATGACGACGACTCTGTGCCGCTTAAAGACGATGACGAAGATACCGATAGCGACAATAATGCTGCCGAAACCGGCGGGCGCTCTGACGATCCTGTGCGTATGTATTTACGCGAAATGGGCGATGTGGAATTGCTTTCCCGCGAGGGCGAAATAGAAATCGCCAAGCGCATCGAGGCCGGACGTGAAGCGATTATTGGCTCGCTGTGTGAAAGCCCTAATGTAATGCATCAAATTCTTGGTTGGCGCGATGATGTGGTAAACGGCAACCTGCTATTACGCGACTTGATCGATATGGATACCAGCTTTGGTGGCGAAGATGGCGACGAAGCACTGGCTGCCGAAGCTAAGGCAAAAGCTGCCGAAGTTGCCAAAGCAAAAGAAGAAGAAACTGCCCGCCTGAAAGCCGAAAAAGAAAAAGCTGCAGCCGAAAAAGCTGAAAAGACCAAAAAAGCAAAAGCGGCTAAAAAAGTAGTGGCCGAAGAAGACGACGAAGAATTAGATGACGACGACTTTGAAGACGATGAAGAAGATTTTGAAGATGAAGTGACATCAGAAGACGACGATGAGGATGATGACGACGACGAATATGGTGGATCCATGTCGTTGGCGGCAATGGAAGCAGTGTTGATGCCAAAAGTATTGGCGGCATTGGATGAATTTGCTGCGGTGAGTAAAAAAATCCGTGACTTGCAGGAAAAACGTCTTGCCGCAGGCATGGACGACGGAAATTTTACCGATAAAGACCAGACAAAATTCAAAGAGCTGCGCTCGCAGCTTGTAGTAATTATGCTGAGCGTACATTTTTCTAATCATCGCGTGGAAGAGCTGATGGAGAAGCTCTATGCTAATAATAAGCGCCTGATGCAGTTGGAAGCGAAGATGATGCGTCTGGCGGAAGGCTATGGCGTGAATCGTAAGAGCTACCTTCAGCAATATATGGGCGCTGAAATTGACCCCGAATGGGCAGAGCGTGTGGCCAAGCTGAAAGAAAAAGGCTGGGCCGAATTCGTTGAAAAGGAACGTGCGGCCATTGATGAATTGCGTGAAGAAGTGGCCAGTGTTGCTCGTGAAGAACAGCTTAACATTACTGAATACAAGCGTATTGTAAATGCAGTGCAGCGCGGAGAGCGTGACGAGAAACGTGCAAAACAAGAAATGATCGAGGCGAATTTGCGCTTGGTAATTTCGATTGCGAAAAAATACACCAACCGTGGCTTGCAATTCCTTGATTTGATTCAGGAAGGCAATATTGGTCTGATGAAAGCAGTGGATAAATTCGAGTATCGCCGTGGATATAAGTTTTCTACCTATGCCACATGGTGGATTCGTCAGGCAATTACACGCTCCATTGCCGATCAGGCACGCACTATCCGTATTCCGGTGCATATGATTGAAACGATTAACAAAATCGTGCGTACCAGCCGTCAGATGCTCCATGAAATTGGACGTGAGCCCACGCCGGAAGAGCTTGCCGAAAAGCTTGGTATGCCATTGGATAAAGTGCGTAAAGTGATGAAAATCGCCAAGGAGCCTGTATCTCTTGAAACGCCGATTGGTGATGAAGAAGATTCGCATTTGGGTGATTTTATCGAAGACAAGAACGCTATTTTGCCGTTACAATCCGCCATTCACTCTAATTTACGCGAGACCACAACGCGGATTCTTTCCAGCTTAACCCCGCGTGAAGAGCGGGTGTTGCGCATGCGTTTCGGCATTGGAATGAATACCGATCATACCCTTGAAGAAGTAGGGCAGCAGTTCAGCGTAACCCGTGAGCGTATCCGCCAGATTGAAGCAAAGGCATTGCGCAAGCTGAAGCATCCTACGCGCTCGCGCAAATTGCGTAGCTTTTTGGATAACTAAGGAGTTTCTATGGCAACGGTTGGCACGAAACTGCACACATGGCTTAAAGGCAAATATGTTGGCAATGACGAGTTTGGTAATAAATATTACGAACTGCGTAAAGCCCCTAAACGCGGTCGCCACACGCGTTGGGTGATGTATAAAGGCCTTCCTGAGGCTTCTAAAGTTCCTGCCTATTGGCATGGCTGGCTGCATTATACCCATGATGCGCCCATGAATGTAGAAGAAAGCCAACGCTGGGATTGGCAAAAACCCCATTTGCCCAATCTAAGCGGCACGAAATATGCTTATGTCCCGCCCGGACATGTGTTGCGAGGAGCAGAGCGCGATCGCGCTATTTCCGATTATGAGCCGTGGCGTCCCTGATAATAATAAGGAAAAACCGCATGAACCGCAGTTTGATTGAAACCGTCATGGGCGCAGTTGTGTTAGCCGTTGCCGTGATATTCGTGTTATTTGTTTACGAAAAACGTAACATGTCCGGTGGCGATGGTTTAGATTTAGTGGCCTCGTTTGACAATGTCAGCGGCATTTCCACAGGGAGTGATGTGCGCATAGGCGGCATTAAAGTGGGCACAATAACCAACATGGTTCTGAACCCAGACACCTATCGTGCCAATGTAAGTATGCGGTTTAGCTCCAATGTGGCCATACCTGACGATAGCTCTGCTTCTATTGTAAGCGAAGGTTTGCTGGGGGGGAAATTCATTCAGGTCGTGCCCGGCGCCGATGATCGCATGTTGGAAGCCGGAAGTGAAATACGCTATACACAATCTTCAGTTAATCTCGAAGAAATGATTGGCAAATTCATGTTCAGTGGCGGCGGCGTTGATAGCGCAGAAGAGTTGGAGGAAGGCCCAGCCCCCAGTTTAACTCCAGGTGGCGGAACGTTTCTTGACTGATCTGCAAACGATTTGGCATGATGTGCATGGCAACCCCATCGGTTGTAATGAAAAGCGTGTGGTGTTGCAGGAAAGTTTGCAAGAGGTGGAGGTTTATTGCCGCAATGCACTGGACGAAGCGCTGTTGATGGGATGTTCTGAAGCTTCAGCAAAAACAGCATTCCATGCAATGATAGATAATCTTACTCCCCGAGTGAAGGAACGTATCTGATGTTACGCCTGTTATTTATTATACTGATGCTTAGCCCGCTCAGCGCAGCTGCACAGGACGCTCCTGTAGCCGAGATGTCCTCTGATACCGCAGCAAGAACACCGCCACAGGAGGAAGAAACTCCGCAAGGCTATTATGATGTAGCAATTTTGCAGGGGCTTAATAAAGTGACAGCGCGAATTTCACGCTTGGAGGCCACTTTAGGCACTGCCATACAGTTTGGTAATTTGCAAATTGTTGTGCAACGGTGCTGGAAAGCCCCCGCGAGCGCATTGCCAGAAAATGCAGCCCGTATGGAAATTATTGACCGCCGCCCGGGCGATGCACCAGAGGTAGTATTTAATGGCTGGATGTTTTCTTCCAGCCCCTCCCTTGCCGGACTGGAGCATCCCGTTTACGACATAATGGTGTTGGCATGCGAACGCCGGCGCTTGGGTGAGGAAGGCTGATATTGCACAATTTTTTGCTTGTCATAAAAAATAAGTAAAGAAATATGCAAAAACCCCGTTGACAGTAAAAGATATGTGGTTTAGAAACACCATCCTGCTTTGGGCGTTACGGCGCTTGCTGCATTGAGGGATTTGAGGGTTTTTTTGCTTTTGGATTTTTCTGTATATAGACATAGTTAAGGAAGGAGCGCTGTAGCGTATGTTTTGCTTTGTGGAGATGATCTGTGAGGTAAGACAAGTAGAATAAGGGCATTTGGTGGATGCCTTGGCGATGGCAGGCGAAGAAGGACGTGATAGGCTGCGAGAAGCCGTGGGGAGATGCCAATAATCTTTGATCCGCGGATATCCGAATGGGAAAACCCACCTCTTTTTGAGGTATCCTGTACTGAATACATAGGTGCAGGAGGCAAACCCGGGGAACTGAAATATCTCAGTACCCGGAGGAAAGGACATCAACCGAGACTCCGTTAGTAGTGACGAGCGAACGCGGACCAGGCCAGTGGCGTATAGATAAGAACGGGAACGAGTTGGGAAACTTGGCCATAGTGGGTGATAGCCCCGTACCGGTAGAAAATTTATACGTCCTTGAGTAGGGCGGGACACGAGAAATCCTGTCTGAACATGGGGGGACCACCCTCCAAGCCTAAGTACTCGCCATCGACCGATAGTGAACAAGTACCGTGAGGGAAAGGTGAAAAGCACCCCGACGAGGGGAGTGAAATAGAACCTGAAACCGAATGCCTACAAGCAGTTGGAGCTTCCTAGAGAAGTGACAGCGTACCTTTTGTATAATGGGTCAGCGACTTAGTGTATTGAGCAAGCTTAAGCCGATAGGTGTAGGCGTAGCGAAAGCGAGTCTTAACAGGGCGATTTAGTTTAATGCATTAGACCCGAAACCGGGTGATCTAGCCATGGTCAGGTTGAAAGTAAGGTAACACTTACCGGAGGACCGAACCCACATCTGTTGAAAAAGATGGGGATGAACTGTGGTTAGGGGTGAAAGGCCAATCAAACTCGGAAATAGCTGGTTCTCCGCGAAATCTATTTAGGTAGAGCGTCAGACGAATTCCGCCGGGGGTAGAGCACTGGATGGGCTAGGGGGTCCCAAAGACTTACCAAACCTAACCAAACTCCGAATACCGGTGAGAACTATCTGGCAGACAGACTGTGGGTGCTAAGGTCCATGGTCGAGAGGGAAACAGCCCAGACCTACAGCTAAGGTCCCCAAATCATCACTAAGTTTGAAAGGAAGTGGGAAGGCCAAAACAACCAGGAGGTTGGCTTAGAAGCAGCCACCCTTTAAAGAAAGCGTAATAGCTCACTGGTCTAATTAAGCCATCCTGCGCCGAAAATGTAGCGGGGATTAAGTGATGTACCGAAGCTTAGGGTTTACATAATTTATCATGGTTATGTAAGCGGTAGCGGAGCGTTCTGTAAGCCGATGAAGGTGACTCGTGAGGGTTGCTGGAGGTATCAGAAGTGAGAATGCTGACATGAGTAGCGACAAACAGAGTGAGAAACTCTGTCGCCGAAAGTCCAAGGTTTCCTATCCGATGTTAATCAGGGTAGGGTTAGTCGGCCCCTAAGGCGAGGCAGAGATGCGTAGTCGATGGGAATCAGGTTAATATTCCTGAACCTGTGGGAATGTGACGCATGACGTATATTGTATTTTCTTATTGGATTGAGGATGCAGTGAAGTTGTGCCAGGAAATAGCCCCCACATATAGACCGTACCCCAAACCGACACAGGTGGACAGGTAGAGCATACCAAGGCGCTTGAGAGAACGATGTTGAAGGAACTAGGCAAAATGCATGTGTAACTTCGGGATAAGCATGACCTTTCATTGGGCAACCAGTGGAGGGTGGCACAGAAGAGAGGGTAGCGACTGTTTATTAAAAACACAGGTCTCTGCGAAGCCGAAAGGCGACGTATAGGGACTGACGCCTGCCCGGTGCCGGAAGGTTAAGAGGAGGTGTGCAAGCACTGAATTGAAGCCCCGGTAAACGGCGGCCGTAACTATAACGGTCCTAAGGTAGCGAAATTCCTTGTCGGGTAAGTTCCGACCCGCACGAATGGCGTAACGACTTCCCTGCTGTCTCCAACATCGACTCAGCGAAATTGAATTCTCCGTGAAGATGCGGAGTTCCCGCGGTCAGACGGAAAGACCCCGTGCACCTTTACTACAACTTTACAGTGGTATTAGGTCTTATATGTGTAGGATAGGTGGGAGGCTTTGAAGCAATAGCGCCAGTTATTGTGGAGCCATCCTTGAAATACCACCCTTATGATGCTTGATATCTAACCACGTCCCGTGAACCCGGGACTGGGACCCTGTATGGTGGGTAGTTTGACTGGGGCGGTCGCCTCCTAAAGAGTAACGGAGGCGCGCGATGGTAAGCTCAGGTTGGTCAGAAATCAACCCTTAGAGTGCAATGGCAAAAGCTTGCCTGACTGCAAGACTGACAAGTCGAGCAGAGACGAAAGTCGGTCATAGTGATCCGGTGGTCCTGTGTGGAAGGGCCATCGCTCAACGGATAAAAGGTACGCCGGGGATAACAGGCTGATGATTCCCAAGAGTCCATATCGACGGAATCGTTTGGCACCTCGATGTCGGCTCATCTCATCCTGGGGCTGGAGCAGGTCCCAAGGGTACGGCTGTTCGCCGTTTAAAGAGGTACGTGAGCTGGGTTTAGAACGTCGTGAGACAGTTCGGTCCCTATCTGCCGTGGGTGTTGGAGAATTGAGAGGATCTGTCCTCAGTACGAGAGGACCGGGATGGACATACCTCTGGTGTACCTGTTGTGGCGCCAGCCGCACCGCAGGGTAGCTATGTATGGAAGGGATAACCGCTGAAAGCATCTAAGCGGGAAACCCACCTCAAAACTAGTTCTCCCTATTAGAGCCGTGGTAGACCACCACGTTGATAGGATGGATGTGGAAGTGTGGTAACACATGAAGCTAACCATTACTAATAGCTCAATTGGCTTGTTTTATTTATCTTCTTTATGCGTAAAGAAGACCTCATAGAACATCCCACAACGCAAAATATACGCAATCGCTGCGCTCTGTACTAAATACAGAAAAACGCAGCACAACATTCGCTCCTTCCTTTATTATATATGCTTTGCCATATAACCAAATTATCATAAAGATAAGGCGTTATATGACAGGCCGGTAAGCCCGATTCGTCGGTATTTACATGGCTTGGTGGTTATTGCACGAGGACAAACACACGTTCCCATACCGAACACGACCGTGAAAACTCGTTGCGCCAATGGTACTTCGGCTTAAGCCGTGGAAGAGTAGGTCGCCGCCAAGCCTTGTAAATACCAATAAATCGGGCTTTCCTATGAAAAAATAATACCTAAACCCCACAAAATATTACAATATGAGTAAATGCAGAACCAAAGCCTCACTTATTGGTGCTTTGCATGGCATGCTATTCCGCTTACTTTAGAGCTTTTCTGTGAGCTGTAAATAATGCGGGTAATGTATTTTACATATAAATAAACGTAGTAAGTTGGCATATTCATACAAGAAACTTCAGTTTTCAGGTGTAAATGTATAATGTAGAGTTTACACGCTTTCACGTGCATGAAATGGAGCATATTGATAGGTAGTATATGCTGAACAGTACCTATCCTGTATGGGTTTTTTACAGCGAAATGATGATAATTGATGGAATGTCATAATTTATAAAGTATTAAAACATGCCTTCGAACAACACTCAAACGTCATCACTTTTTGACCCTGCTCCAGTGGGCATGCCACCTTCTCACGAGGCCGATGATGTTTTGCAGCAAACCTTTCGTCACTATTCTCACCGCTTTATATTTTTAGGTGCAATTATAGCGTTGTTGGTGTTGGTTGTGGGTTATATGTACCAAAACAAAGTTGCCAGCCCCATGAATCAATTAGCAGGCAGTGTAGAAACGCAAATGATTACCACGCCACAGCAAAGCCGTGGACTTGTGGCGCAGAGTGATAGGATATTGCCCGAAACATCTCGGACTAACCAGGTGAATATAAACCCAGACACGACTTCTGTTGCTGCCGCCAACTATGCTAATACTCAAACGCAACCTAAGTCTGTTGCTGCAACATACTCTCCTTCCCAACAAAGTGCTGAATTTAACAGTAACGGGGTGCAATGTCCGCAAGGCACGAACCGCGTCATTTATATGGGCGAGCAGGCGCTGTGTTGTCAGGGCGATATATGTAACGAGGCTAACCTTTAAGGAATAATTGATGTCGCAGTTTACGCTAGTCATTCATGGCGGTGCAGGCAATATTCATCGCAAACGCATGTCTGAAGTGCAGGAATCCGCGCATAGCAAAGTGCTGGTAGCGGCCTTAACGGCTGGAGAGGTAATTCTTTCTGATGGAGGCGATGCGGTAAGCGCAGTTGAAGCTGCCATTTGCGTATTAGAGAATTCCCCCTTGTTTAACGCCGGTAAAGGATCGGTGTTTACGATGGCGGGCACTCAGGAAATGGATGCGGCCATTATGGAAGGAAAAGACCGGAACGCCGGTGGCGTTGCCTGTATAGGCCATATACGTAACCCTATCTCTGCCGCTCGCGCTGTTATGGAGAAATCTCCCCATGTATTGATATGCGGCACAGGTGCAGAACAATTTGCACGTACGCATAATGTCGAATGGGCAGAACCGCATTATTTCTTTGATCAGCACCGATGGAATCAGCTAGAGCAGATCCGCGGCACCGGCAAAATGCAGCTGGATTTTGAGGGTGATGAAGAAACCAAGCCAGAAAGTGATAAATACGGCACGGTAGGCGCCGTTGCTTGCGATAGCCAAGGCAATCTCGCAGCGGGAACCTCCACCGGTGGATTAACCAACAAAATGCCAGGGCGCATTGGCGACACATCGATGATAGGCGCTGGCGTATTTGCAGATAATGCAAGCTGTGCGGTTTCATGTACGGGGCAGGGCGAATATTTCATGCGAGGATTAGTGGCAGCCGATGTCGCTAATCGCATGAAATTTGGCGGGGCGCCAATGGACGAAGCGGCGCAGGCTGCCATAGACAGCACCTTAAGTAATTTAGGGGGAAAAGGCGGTGTTATCGCCGTAGATCGTCATGGCAATTTCTCGATGCCATTTAACACAACAGGGATGTTCCGTGGGTATCTGAAAGGCGAGACAGGAAAGGATAGCTGCACGCGCGCTGTCTACATGTTCCGCTGATTAATTAACTTGTTAACAGATTTAATGATAAATTCTGCATTGTATATGTGTAGCTTAGCATGAAGCGTTAAAGACTGTTTAGGTTTTATGACAATATTGGCGAAATGCTATAAAACAATAGCTTATGTTTTATGCGCCTGATATTTCAGGGTAAAGATGGTTTGTGCGTTTTGCTCAGGCTGATGAATTATAAAAATTGCATAAAATTTTCTTATCCACAAGCAGTGGATAACTTCGGGGTGAAAAAAAATATCCTATTTGATGCACAAAAATATCCACATGGCTGAGGATTAAAAAAACCTGATAGAAAAACTACTTGTTCAGGCTATGCACAATGCCAAAAAATGGATGGGTATTAAAATACATCATCTAGTGGCCAAAATTTACGCATACACAAAATATATTGTTAACCACTGCCATATGTTGTAAATTCATAGGCAAGCTAAGTAATCAATCCATATGGGGGTAGCCCCTCAAATTGTGAACGCAAATGCATACACAATAAAATCAGATGCAAATCTGTAAGCGCATTACTGTCGGCATAATTTGCTGCATGTGCAAAAAAGAGATGGATTGACGAGAAACGGGGCTTTGTCGGCGGGAGGCCAGGACAAAGAAATTATAAAGTTTGTAGATTGACAGGGAATGCTATGCGTATAGACAGATTCTTCACCGCCCAAGGTAAAAACCCTTATGAGGGAATTGCGTTCCGCAAAACCGATATCGAGATGAAAAATCCCGACGGATCCACTGTGTTCTCGCTAAAAAATGCCGAAGTGCCAAAGGCGTGGTCGCAAGTGGCATGTGATGTTATCGTGCAAAAATATTTCCGTAAAGCCGGCGTGCCCGCAAAAACCAAACGCGTAGAAGAGCAAACTGTGCCCTCATGGCTATGGCGCAGTGTGCCGGATGAAAAAGCATTGGCAAAACTCCCCGAAGCCAAACGTTTTCATGGAGAAACAAGTGCGAAAGATGTGTTTAACCGTTTGGCCGGTGCATGGACCTATTGGGGCTGGAAAGGTGGCTATTTTGACACCGAAAGCGATGCTAAAAGCTTTTATGAAGAAATGGTGTTTATGCTGGCCTCGCAAATGGCCGCACCCAATTCGCCGCAGTGGTTTAATACCGGACTGCATTGGGCCTATGGCATAGATGGCCCATCGCAGGGGCATTTTTATGTCGATCCGGAAACAGGCAAGCTCACCGCATCGCAAAGCTCGTATGAACGCCCACAACCCCATGCCTGCTTTATCCAAAGCGTAGAAGACGATTTGGTTAATGATGGTGGAATCATGGATTTATGGGTACGTGAAGCCCGTTTGTTTAAATATGGCTCTGGCACAGGCAGTAATTTTTCGCGTATTCGCGGATCAGACGAGCCGCTATCTGGTGGTGGCCGTTCTTCAGGACTCATGAGCTTTTTGAAGATTGGCGACCGCGCCGCCGGTGCCATTAAATCAGGAGGAACTACGCGCCGTGCTGCCAAGATGGTGGTAGTAGATGTAGACCATCCGGATATTGAAGAGTTTATTAACTGGAAAGTACAAGAAGAGCAAAAAGTTGCCGCATTGGTGGCAGGCTCGAAACTTGCCAAAAAACACTTAACCGCCGTCATGAATGCATGCCAACTCGGTGAGAGTGAAGGCCGTTTTGTGCCCGCGCAAAACGAAGAGTTGAAATTGGCTGTTGTGGAAGCGCGTAAGGCAATGCTGCCCGATAGCTATATTCAGCGTATTATTCAATATGCGAAACAAGGCTATACCGAAGTTGATTTTGATACCTATGATACCGATTGGGATTCGGAAGCGTATCGCACCGTATCTGGCCAGAACTCCAACAATTCTGTGCGTATTACCAACGACTTTTTGAAAGCAGTGGAAACCGATGGGGAATGGCAGCTGACCAGTCGGCGTGATGGTAAAGTAACCAAAACCCTTTCTGCTCGTGAACTATGGGATCAGATTGGCTATTCCGCATGGGCATGTGCCGATCCGGGATTGCAATATGACAGCACCATTAACGAGTGGCATACCTGCCCACAATCAGGCCGTATCAATGCATCAAACCCTTGTTCGGAATATATGTTCCTTGATGATACTGCATGTAATCTGGCATCGATTAATTTGTTGAAATTTCAAGGTAAAGATGGTCAATTTAACGTAAAAGCGTTTGAATCTGCCTGTCGTCTATGGACAGTAGTGCTGGAAATTTCTGTCGCTATGGCACAGTTTCCCTCTAAAGAAATTGCACAGCTTTCTTATGAATACCGCACATTGGGTCTGGGATTCGCCAATTTGGGTGGATTGCTGATGGCTTCAGGCTTGGGCTATGATAGTAAAGAAGGCCGCGCCATGGCCGGTGCGATTACCGCTGTCATGACGGGCGTCGCTTATGCAACCAGCGCCGAAATGGCAAAAGAGCTGGGCGCGTTTGAAGGCTATGCCAAAAACCGCGAAGACATGATGCGCGTGATGAAAAATCACCGCAAAGCGGCTTTGGGCAAAAAAGAGGGCTATGATGGGTTGACCATTGCGCCGGTACCATTGGACATCAGCAATTGCCCGAGTGCAGATCTGGTAGAAGGCGCAAAACGCGCATGGGATACCGCATTGCTGCTAGGCGAAGAATATGGCTACCGCAATGCGCAGTCAACATGCATTGCGCCTACCGGAACTATTGGCTTGGTGATGGATTGCGATACCACCGGTATCGAGCCAGACTTTGCGATTGTGAAATTTAAAAAACTTGCTGGTGGCGGATACTTCAAAATCATCAACCAGCAAGTGCCCGTTGCATTGCGCTATATGGGCTATAATGATGAGCAAATTCAGGAAATTGAGCATTACGCAGTAGGTCGCGGCACACTCAAAGGCGCGCCAGGCATTAACCATGAAAGCCTGAAATCATGTGGATTTAATGCAGAAGCGTTGGAAAAAATAGAAACCGCATTGCGCGGAGCCTTTGAAGTGCAGTTTGCATTTAATAAATGGACGCTGGGCGAAGAATATTGCGTGGCAAAACTGGGAATTCCTGCCGGTAAGCTGAACAACCCTATGTTTAACATGCTTGACCATTTAGGGTTTTCTAAAGAAGATATCGAAGCTGCTAACGAATATTGCTGTGGTACAATGACACTGGAGGATGCGCCCCACCTGAAACCCGAGCATCAATCGGTATTTGATTGTGCCAATCCATGTGGAAAAAAAGGAAAGCGCTTCCTGTCTACCGACAGCCACATTCACATGATGGCCGCTTCGCAACCCTTTGTTTCGGGTGCAATTTCTAAAACTATCAACATGCCGAATAACGCCACCGCAGAAGCCTGCAAAGATGCTTATATGCTATCGTGGAAATTAGGCTTAAAAGCCAATGCATTGTATCGCGATGGCTCTAAACTCTCGCAGCCACTTAACTCCGCCATTTTATCAGAAGAAGATTTTGCTGAAGATGCCACAAGCGCAGCCGCCGCACGTAAACCAGAGGTGATTGCCGAACGGATAGTGGAACGCTTTGTGTCGCAGCGTCGCAAATTGCCTACACGTCGCAAAGGCTATACGCAAAAAGCAGTGATTGGCGGGCATAAAATTTATTTGCGTACCGGTGAATATGAAGATGGTACGGCTGGTGAAATTTTCATTGATATGCATAAAGAAGGCGCTGCTTTCCGTAGCATGATGAATAACTTTGCCATCGCAATTTCTATTGGTTTGCAATATGGCGTGCCGCTGGATGAATTTGTGGATGCGTTTACCTTTACGCGTTTCGAGCCTTCAGGGCTGGTTGAGGGGAATGAAGCCATTAAAATGTCTACGTCGATTCTGGATTATGTGTTCAGAGAGTTGGCAATTTCGTATCTGGGGCGCAATGACTTGGCGCATGTCGATATGTCGGATATTCGTCCCGACAGCATTGGTACTGGCGATGATGGCGCAACCGAAGTTGAGCCGCTTTATGGCCGTAGAGCAGAAGATATGCAGCGCCGCATTGCCAATTTGGCAAGTAATGGCTATGTACGTGGCAATTTATATGTGCTTTCCAATGATTCGGTTGCACGAAAAGCCGATTATGAAAATGATGCTGAAATAGTTGAGCCGGAACATGCACAAGCGACACATGCAGAACCGGTGAAAAGTGTTGAAAACACCCCTGCGCCTGTGGCAAATGTTGCGGCAGAACGTATTCGTGAAGCCCGCGCCAAAGGCTACGAAGGTGATTCATGTGGCGAATGCGGTAACTTTACAATGGTACGCAATGGCACCTGCCTGAAATGTGATACCTGCGGAAGTACTAGCGGCTGTTCATAACCTGACAACCCAACAACAAAACCCGCCTCTTATAACAGGGGCGGGTTTTGTTGTTGATGAGATATTTTATATGGAAGGGGAGTCGTTACCAAGCGCTTTAGTATCTTTAGCTTCTTGTTGAAGCATCTCTGTAAACCTACCTAGGCCTTTCTCTGCATAAGCCTGCAAAGCATTATCTGCCTCTAAGGCTTGCCCCGAAATAATTTGTTTGCGGGCTGCATTGGCAGTGGCAAGAATATACGATGCCTTGCCAAGCGCGGCTGTCATCTCGGGTGGTAGTGACTCTACGCCCTGTGATTGTGTGTCTGTGGTTTCAAGTTTCTTTGTGGCTGATTGTGTATTGCCTGTGTTTACAATACGTCCTTCTTTTTGGATTTGTGCATATCGGTCATTACCATCGGTAATGAAAGCGTAGGGCTCTGAGGCTTCACCATTGGTAACGTCACAACCCACACCAATGCTCCATAGCTCAGAATTTTTGTCTTGAGCCTGCATTAGAATCGTCCCAGTTTTTACAGGCTCGTCCGGATATAGCATAGTGCTTTCCATTATGGCCGGAGCAATTAAATTATTTTGTAGATGCTCGTTTCCGGCAATAATTTTTGACGTATGAACAAGAAGGTTCCGTGTTCCTGCATCCATAGTTTCGCTATTCTCGCCAGAAATTACGGAAGTGACTTTTTGCGGCGTAAGCATATTGCCGCCATCGAATGCTAATTGGCTTTCTACGGTATAAGGCTCACCGTTGAGCTGAACATTTTGTTGCGAATATGTGGGAGTGTTATTGCCTTTTTCCTGACTGTAAGAAAGGCTGTATTGAAAACCATCTTTATCAACAATGCTGAAATTGTCTCCGGTTATGGTTTCGGTTCCGGCATTGGCAGGAAAATCCGGCGATTTTTCGAACTTGGCAACCAGCTCGGCAGGGTGCGTTGCTGCTTGGTTTAGTGCTTTTATCCATTGCTCTGCTTGTGTGGCCATAATGCTCCTGATGCGAGAGTGATTCAATGTCAGTATAGCATTATACAAAGTATTTTGTATTACAATTTAGAAAAAGTTGCTTACAAAATGGTGCTAAGTAAAACTATCCGCTTCATATATTTCAATAATTCATGTCATTAAAACGTCATAATAAAATGATAATCTTTTTATATTTCCTTATTCTCCCATGAGAATTGTTGTCGCCTTGCGCGTCAGGAAATATACCGCTTGGGAAAATTTCCCTTCGGTTGAACACAGGAGTGTGAAAGCTATGTTGGACAACATGCGTGAAGCATGGGATCTCTACCTCCTCGCCTGCGCCCTGCAAGCCTTCGCCGGTCTCTTGATCTGCATGGCCATCGACAGGTACCAAGTAGGAAGGAGCACCGAGCCGATCAACATCCCGCGCTGCGTACTGATCATCGCGATCATCCTCGCAGTGCAAGTGTTGCTCATCCCGGCAGAAGTCATGATCATCATCGCCATGGTGGCACTCGCCATCTCAGTGTTCTTGATCTTGGCCTTGGCCTCTCAGCACTGACATCACAAGTCAGCTCTGACATCGCAAGCAACGTAGTGCCACTAAGGTGCTTTCTTCCCTCGGGAAGATTGCACCTTTTTGGTTTTTAGGCTACAGCTTGTGCATGACCCAATGTAATATTTTTCAAGCCTCCACCCGCGAAGACATAGCTGCTATACGTAGCTTGTTTATCGAGTATCAAGATTATCTGGATATTAATTTGGATTTTCAGGGGTTTGGCGAGGAGCTTTCTGAACTTCCCGGGAAATATGCCGCACCAAAAGGCAGGCTATTACTGGCTCGATGCGATAACGAAATTGCTGGCTGTGTGGCATTTTACCGTGTAAATGCAAAAACATGTGAACTAAAACGCTTATACGTGCGTCGCAGCCATTGGGGAAAAGGAGCAGGAAAAATGCTTTTTGAAGCTGCCCTCACTGAGGCTAAACAAGCTGGATACAAAATCATGCGGCTTGATTCATTGCGCCGCCTAAGCGAAGCGGGAAAGCTATATTCGGCGTATGGTTTTAAAGAAATTTTACCCTTTAACGACAATCCCCATGCGGATGTGTATTATATGGAGCGTATATTATAAAATGCGATGTAGTACGTTTATTAAAAATTAACATTTATTGGTGTAGAATAAAGGACAGTATTTAACGATGTGGAAAAAGATGACCACACTGACACATGATAATGCCTTAGATGTTTCCGCTCCCGATGACAACACGGTTTCACCAGATGTTGCATTGAAACATCCCGCCGAGGATGAAAAACACCCCACCTCCCCTGAAAGCTCCAGCATCACTGAATGGTACCGTCGAGGTGCACGCAAGCTGGTGTATATGCTGTATAAACCAAAATATTACGGGTTCGATCGTATTCCCGAAACCGGCCCTGCGATCTTGATTGCAAATCATGTGTCATATGTTGACGGGCTGATTATTCATGCCGGAATTAATCGTCCGGTGCATTACGTGATAGACAAAACCATTTATGAATTGCCGGGAGTGAATTACTTTATGCGCCTTAATGGTTCGATTCCTATTGCGCCCAAGCGCGAAGTGGTGGAAGCGGCTCTTGATCAGATTTCGGAATATCTGCAAAAAGGCGAATTGGTGTGTATTTTTCCCGAAGGGCGTCTTACATATACCGGAAGCTTGGGGCGCTTTAAACCTGGCATTGAGTATATGGTTACGCGCGATCCGGTACCGGTATATCATATTGCTCTCAATGGCCTGTGGGGCAGTGTGTTCAGCCGCAAATATTTGCGGGCGCGTTTCCGGTGGATGCCGCGTAGTTTGCGACGACGCGAAGTGAGTGCTATTTGCGGCGATCCTATCCAGCCTGAAGATGTGAACATTAACCGTTTGCAGGAAATTGTGCTGAAGCTCAAATATTCTTTATAGCTATTCGCTGGTGACTACCAAGCCATGCGCGTTGGCAAAATCCACAATATGCTGCGCGAGGGTGGGATAATCGAAACTGCTGTGATCTACCGACTCAAAATAATGCACGACTTTTGGCTCGCTTGCTTTGGCAAATAACTCCCGCCCATGATGCACCGGAATTACCGTGTCTTTTTCACCATGAAAGATCATCAATGGGCACTGAATGTCGCCGATTTTGTCGATAGTGTGGTATTTATCCTTTGCCAGATAATAGGCAGGTAAAAACGGATACATTTCCTGAGAGCGGCGCGCCACTGATGTGTAGGGCGCTTCGAGTATCAGCCCCGCTACGGGGGTATTAGCATCGGCCATTTCTTTGGCCATTTGCGTGGCAATGCCCGTTCCCAACGATTCACCATAAAGCAAAATACGCGCTGGCGGCACGTTGAATTCTTTTATAGCATGGTTCAAGGTGGTGCGTGCATCGGAGTATAATCCGGCCTCGCTAGGCAAGCCCTTGCTGTTACCATAGCCGCGATAGCTCACTGCCAGCACACCAAAACCTGCCGCAACAAAATGGCTGATCTTTGCCATTCTATCGCCAATATGTCCCGCATTGCCGTGATAGTATACAATCAGCGGATGCGAATCGCTGGCGGCAATATGCCATGCCTCAATGGCAGTTTTATCTTCGGAAATAAGCGGCAATACGCTCACATTCTCTATGCCGTAGTGCAGGGGTTCCAAAATAGTGGTTTCCGGCACATACATGAGCTTGCGCTGAAACGCAAACATGGTCAGCATAATTAGCATATAAACTGCAATAACAATAATAAGCAGTGTGAAGAACATGTGTTTAATATGCGCCATGTAAAAATATAAGTGAATGGAAAAATAGTACAATGCGAGAGACTTGCTCTTTTTATATCCTATCTGCTAAAGTAGTTCCATTCATTTGGAGGCGCGATGCTGTTTTTTCATATTACTCTGACGCTGTTTTTACTGGCGGTTTTTTATCTGGATATGACGCGCTACATCATTCCTAATTGGATATGCGGTATTTTGCTGGCCTTATATCCGGTAATGTTGTTTATGACGCCTGCCATGCCGCAGGATCACAGCATTTTATGGGCGGTAGGTCTGTGTGTGATAGTGTTTATTTTTGGCATTTTTATATTTGCTATGAAATGGGCAGGGGGTGGCGATGTGAAATTACTGGCCGTGTTAGCGCTATGGACAGGCAAAGAATCGACCTTGGAATTTGTGGTATATACAGGATTACTGGGCGGTGTACTGGCTATTTTCTTAATAATGGCGCGCCCGCTAGTGGGGCGGTTCACGCCGGTAGAAAAAATAGATTCTATACCACGCATTTTCCGCGATGGAGAACCGCTGCCCTATGGGTTGGCGATTACCACAGCATTTCTCATTCTGCTTTGGATGGGCAACATCGCCGGACTGCCCGTAACGCGATAACGGCGGAATTAATTTTTTTCTTTGGGCTTTTCGGCATCTTCCGGCACTTCTTCGCGCTCCTCAATACGCTCACCGGTAGAGCGTTTGAGCAAAAAGCTGAACTCGGCACCGTAGATAAATATTACGCCAAGCAGATAGAAAAATAGCAATGCGGCTATGATGCCACCTAAGCTTCCATAAATAATATTCACCTGATCGAACCGCGCAAGATAAACTGATATCAATTGTGCTGCCGCCAGCCAGCCCACCACCACTAGCGCTGCGCCAGGAAACACCGATATCCATGTTTGCTTCACATTCGGCAGTACATAATATAGCGAGGATACCACAAAGAATAACAACAGCGAGCCGATGATGTAGCTTAAGTTGCTGATATGCGAGGTTACTTCGGCAATATCAAATGGCAGGAATGTTTGTAGATATTGCCATACAATTGGCCATACTACCAGTAAACCCATACCAATGATGACTATCACCGTGAGGATAATTAACTGCAAAATGCTAAGCAGACGGCGCCACAGATAGCTGGGCGGCGTATGCACACGATAGGCACGGTTGAGTACCGTACGCAGCCCCTCCACCGCCGAAGACGATGTCCAGATAGCGCCCAGAATCGCCACTGTGAGCAACCCTTGAGATGGGCCCGTAGTAATCTCCAGCATACGGGGTTGAAGAGCAATAACCACATGCTCTGGTAGATTGGTAATAATCATATCTACCAGTTCGGTTTTGGCGAAATCCTCGCCAAATGCCCCTGTAAGTGCGACAAGAAACACCAAAAACGGGAACAAAGCCAACAGCCCTAAAAATGCCAGATAACCCGCATGTTCTATGCCATCATGGTTTACGGTATTATCCGCAGCCATATAGAGGCAGTATAAAACATTTTTAATGCGCTTCCACAGCATAGAGATTTGATGCCTTGCGGGGTTTAGTGGCAGATTGAACGTGATAGCCTACATTTTTACTTGTTTGCATGTTTTATTGCAACGTTGCTAATTAGGAAATGTAATTAATATCAACAAAAGCAAAAGATGACAGCGTGGGGATGAAGCTGTTATAAGATTGCCAGACAGTGATGCATGAAATATTGAAGGAGTATTCCTATGACCCAGACCCGATCCGTTGTGAACAACCCAACCATTAATATGCCCGACGGTGTGGAGATTACCGCGCCCATTACCGATGCATATAGCGAAATTCTTACGTCGCAAGCATTGGCGTTTGTAGCCGAGATTGTGCGCAAATTCACCCCCACCCGTAATGCATTGCTGGATGCGCGCATTTTGCGGCAGGAAAAACTCGATGCAGGAGAGTTGCTGGACTTTTTGCCAGAAACCCGCGAAATTCGCGAAGGTGACTGGAAAGTAGCGCCCATTCCCAAAGATTTGCTGGATCGCCGTGTAGAAATCACCGGCCCGGTGGATCCAAAAATGGTTATTAATGCCCTGAATTCGGGCGCAAAAGTCTTCATGGCAGATTTTGAAGACTCCCTTTCGCCCACATGGGATGGGGTGATGGAAGGCCAGCTTTCTATGCGCGGTGCGATTGCGCGCAATTTGGAATATACTGCGCCCAATGGTAAACATTATAAGCTCAATTCAGATCCGGCAGTGTTAATAGTGCGCCCCCGTGGCTGGCACCTGAACGAAAAACATATTCTGGTGGATGGTAAACCTGCCCCGGGCGGATTGGTGGATTTTGCACTGCATTTCTATCACAACGCAAAAAAAGCGCTTGAGATGGGTACTGGGCCGTATTTCTATCTACCTAAGCTCGAAAATCACAAAGAGGCGGCGCTATGGGCTGCCGTGTTTAACCATGCAGAAGACTCGCTGGGCTTTGCCCGTGGCACCATTAAGGCCACTGTGCTGATTGAAACCATTACCGCCGTATTTGAAATGCATGAAATATTATACGCATTAAAAGATTATTGCGTTGGACTTAATTGTGGTCGGTGGGATTATATTTTCAGCTTTATCAAAAAGTTCCGCATGCGCCCGGATTTTGTATTACCAGAGCGTAGCCAAGTGGGCATGACAACACATTTTCTGAATTCCTATTCGCAACTATTGATACAAACCTGCCATCGTCGCGGTGCGTTTGCCATGGGTGGTATGGCGGCGCAGATACCTGTAAAAAATGATGAAGAAGCAAATACCAATGCATTTACAGCCGTACGTAATGATAAAGAGCGCGAAGCTAGCAATGGCCATGATGGCACATGGGTTGCGCATCCTGGTTTAGTGCCGGTGGCAATGGAAGTATTTAATGCGCATTTAACCGGTGGCCGCACTAATCAGCTGGACGTGCTGCGCGAAGATGTGCAGGTGAGTGCCAGTGACTTGCTGCAAATCCCCGAAGGCACTATCACCGATAAAGGGCTGCGCAATAACATACGTGTGTCTATTCACTATATTGCTGCATGGATTACCGGAAATGGATGTGTGCCCATTTACAACCTGATGGAAGATGCCGCCACCGCAGAAATTTCACGCTCGCAAATCTGGCAGTGGGTACGCCATGAAAAAGGCGTATTAGAAGATGGCCGTAACATTAGTTTGGAGCTGTTCAGTGTGTTCTTGCAAGAGGAGATGGAAGCCATTCGCGAAGAAGTTGGCGAAGCCATTTTCAATAACGGTACCTATCAACAAGCATCGCAGATATTTTCTAACCTTGTAGAGCGCGATGACTTTGTAGAGTTTTTAACCATACCGGGTTATGCCTTGCTGGATTAAAACCCCAAACCAATAAAAATCCGCCGCTGTCATAGCTGCAGCGGCGGATTTTTTGTGTCATTTGTATATTATGGAATAACATTCACCGGAACGGAATACGTTACCATAAATTGTTCTACACCAGGGTTCTTGCCATACATGCCTGCGTTAGATAGGTGGTGAAAAGCAATACCAAGTCGATGCTCGTTGGGTAGGTCATAACCCAGCTCTATGCCTGAACGGAACTGGAATTTACCGCCCAAATCCTTGCTGCTATGCTGACGATACATGCCTGCTGCTACGTTAGGAGCAATGTGCCAGTTATTAAAAAACTCCCAATCATAGGTCAGACCGGCATAGGTATAAAGACTGCCGTTGGTGTCGCCCTGAATGCCAATCATTGGTTGCAGATCATACCATACCGGATCAGTACGATACTCAATGCCGTACATAGGAGTGTTTTCGGTATCAACATCATAAGAACCAGCAGAAAAAAGCACACGCTCTTGTGTGGGTGCAGCCATTGCAGCGCTTGCCATAAGGGTGAATATCAAGGTGGCGGCGGGTGTAATAAGGGTTTTTTTCATGGGAGCCTTCTCTATGATAGTAAACAATTATGAATATGGTATAATTCGCTGATAAGAAAAAGTAAATACTACAAAATAAATTAGGTATGTATGCGGCAAAGAAAATTCTATCAATATTGTAACATTATCATTGTATTGCTGGTGGTTGCTTTGGAGGCGCCCCCCGTTTTTGCTGAGGATGCTTTACATAAAGTGGTGGAAGTCCCTACCAGCAAAACCTTAAAGCTTGAAGACGGAAGTATTGTGCGCCTTGCCGCGATACAGGCTCCTAATATTGCACGCGATTCCAGTGAGGACAATGCTCCTTTGAGCGAAGAAGCACATGCAGCGCTGCAAAGGTTAGCATTGGGGAAAACCCTGCGGCTGGAAACCATAGGCGATGGCCTCGACAGGCGCGGACGCATGGTGGCAATGGCTTATGATGAGGAACTCTGGCTTCAGCAGGAAATGCTGCGCGAAGGCATGGCATGGGTTTATAGCTTTGAAGACTCAAACGAATTTGCTGATGCCTTGCTAGTCGCAGAAAAAGAGGCAGAAACCGCAAAACGAGGCGTATGGAGCGAAAAAAGCTATGCGGTACTATCTCCTGCAACAGCAGAACAGCATATTGGCGAGTTTCGAATAGTGGAAGGGCAGGTTGCAGATGTCGCCGAAATAGGAAACCGGATTTATCTTAATTTTGGAGAAGATTGGAAGACGGATTTTACAGTAATGATAGACCGCAATGCGATTCGCAACTTTGAACCCGCATGGTTGGAGGCGTTGGCCGGAAAACACATTCGTGTGCGAGGCTGGCTATACAGTAAAAACGGTGCGGCAATCACTGCATCGCATCCCGAGCAGATGGAGATTACCCATGAAAAAGAACCTGTTGTGGCCGGTAGCGATATCGGCGTTGTATTGCGTAACTAGTTTTTACACTGCACAGGCAGAAGATAAAACGTTATTGCAAACCCCTACATTAGAGTTGCGTCAAGAAGCCATGGCGGAATTTGCTGATGGCGATGCATCTGATGCGAAAAAAAGCCTGTATGAAGCTATGGAGCTGGCACGTGAGCAGAAAATTCCTTACGTAAAGGCCAATGAACTGCGTTATATTGCAGATGCGTGGAGCAAAATTGGGGTGCCACTTCAAGCGTCGAAAGCTTTTGCTGAATCTATGGAGGCGGCCATTGCGACCCCTACGTGGAACCATCGGCTATATGCCAGCATAGGCGTAGTGGAAATGCAACGTGCCACAGGTGACATGGACGGTACCTACCGTAATGGCATGAAGGCACTGGATAGCGGATTGATGGAAGCGGTGGCAGAAACCGGAGAAGCGGCCGAAATGGGACGATTTTTCACGGCGATGAACGGTTTGCTAACGCGCACAGAGCGCGAAAAGCTTAAGCAGCGCATTAAACGCATCGGCAATGCACAATTTCAGAGTAAAGCGATTCATGCGCTAGACGCTATCAGTGTGAAGCGCGGGCTGTGATCACCCCTGATGCTCGCGTGTTTTTACAAACTTGAATTGGGGGAAGTCGTCTTGTATGCGCTGTAAATGCCAGTCGTTGGGGGCAAGATAGGTCAGCGCGCCATAGACATCTTCGGCTAAATTATGTCGGTTTTTATCTAGGAAATTACGAAATTCTGCACTGTCTTCCTTCATATCTGTCGGTGGCTCCACCCAGCGGGCTGCACGGTATGCTACACCTTCAAATCGGCCTTGTACGCCATATTCGTCTTTGAGTCGTGCGGCGATCACATCAAACTGTAACTGTCCGACCACGCCCAATACCCAATATCCACCATTAAT
>JAKUPQ010000015.1 GCA_022450665.1 Alphaproteobacteria bacterium
GCCCTACGCCCGGTGAAACGAACTGCTTGAGGTATTGCTCGTAGTTCAGATATGCATTGCCCACACCGTGACGTGGAACAAATACTACATCATAGGGCTCAAGTTGTACATCGGCTCTAGGGTTCTCACCGGTAGTCGCATCCTGATAATCGGTTTGCAGCGCTTGCGGTGTTGGGGTGTTATGGTGACGAATAATCAAAATCTTTTCTTCATCGGCAGAATTACGCACACCACCCGCACGGGCAATAGCTTGCAGTAATGTAAGGTTGGGCCCCACGGTAATAAATTCACCCGGATCATTAACTTCGCCTGTCACATAAATACGGCTTGGAGCAAAAGAACGTACAATCACCGCCACTTTAGGTTCGGAAAGGTATTTTTTATAAATTGTATTCAATTCAAACTGAATTTCCATGGGCGTGCGGTTTAATGCAATAACATCCTGCGCAATTACGGTAGATATACGGCCATCGGGACGTACGGCTACCTGATCGTCTAGTTCTGGATTCAGCAGTAATTTAATATCGAGAATATCGCCCACCTGCACACGATAGGGCGGTGCATATTGAGTTTTAACTTCTTTATTGATTTCTTTGCTGGGAATGGCAGGTGCCGCTGGCAAATCCTCAACCGGACGTGCGCCGAGGCAAGCGGTAACGAAAAAGAGCATCGCTAATGTAAGTAGTTGTACAGAAACGCGTTTTATTGAATGGTGCATGGTTAATTAAATCCCAGTTCTTAAGTAAATTTAGTAATTTTTATTTGGATCGTAGCGATACGGATTTTCCTGCGCTAGATTCACCGGAGCCTTGTCTATGCATGTGCCACCTGCTTTGGAGGCTTCGCTCTCGCAACTACGGCGGTCAGCATACAAACATAATGCGGTATGTAAAGAGTCAACGCGGCAATATCTCCCATCGCCCGTGACGCGATAAACTTCTTTCATGTTGGCAATGCATAACGCTTTTAATTTTGTTGCGCGCTGACGGCATTGCGTAGCATCAAAATATGTGCATTCTTCGGCGATGCCCTGAATCTTCAGACAAAAAGGAGCGGCTGTAGCAACGCTGCTTGAAAGCGTAGTAAGAAGGGTGATCAGGACTGCGAAAATATATTTCATCAGCGTGCACCACTTCGTTTGGCCAAAGCAGGAATGGTTTTGAACAAAATGGCAATATCATGCCAAAGTGTCCAGTTGCGTACATACCATGTATCCATTTCTACTCGCTCTTCATAGCTGACATCACTGCGTCCACTCACTTGCCACATGCCGGTTATGCCGGGTGCTACGCGGTAATAATGAGCAATGTCTAAATCATATTTGCAAATTTCATCGGCCACAATAGGGCGGGGACCCACAAGGCTCATCTCGCCTTTAAGCACATTAATAAGTTGAGGAAGCTCATCCAGACTGCTTTTGCGTAGAAAAGCACCAATTTTGGTTACCCGTGGGTCATTGTGTAATTTACGGGTATCTTCCCACTCCTGACGCGCTTCGGGATGCGTGGCCAGATGATTTTCCAGCACTGTATCGCCATTCGTCACCATAGAGCGGAACTTAAGGCAATCGAAGGTTTTGCCTTTCCGCCCCAATCGGGTGTGGCCATAAAAGGCAGGGCCGCCATCAGATTTTACAATCAGTGCCAATGCCAGCAATAACGGGCTGAGCAGGGCAATCATGCATAAAGATACCAAAACATCAAAGCTGCGTTTGATGCTGCGGGGAATCAGCTCATCCAAGCCATTGGCGCGGGTAAGTAGCAATGCATTGTGATTGAGAATATATTGCGGAATCATGCCCTGCACTGGTAAATGGCGCATTACAGTAGAGATAGAAAAAGGCACATTTTCACGCATAAGCTGAGCAATTGCATCATCGGCTTCGGTAAGTTTCTGGCCATCAAGCGCAATCAATACATAGCGCGCCTTATTTTTTGCGCATAGTTTTTCCCAAAAACGCGGCTCTTTATTATAGATAGAATACAAATCTTCGATTTTGTTGGTAACCACATAACCTAAGGAGCGCTCTGTCTCAATGCCGCGGCATGCACGCTCTGCGGTGGCACCCGCGCCAATTAATAATGTGGGTATTTGAAACATTCCGGCGCGAATTAGCAAGTAGCGGGTTGCCATGCGCATTATCACCATATACACCCCAATGCTCGCCCACATAATTATTACTAAAAGGCGCGCATCGGTATGGCCAAGAGAAAAAGAAATAAAGCCATCCACCAGCAATGCAAAGGCCGCAGTTACCAAAATTTCTTTGATCTCGTTCCAATAGGGCAGGCGTATACGATAATGCTTGGTGTGTTGCAACCATGCAATGACAGCAATAGCCAGTATCATAAATTGTATAAGACGGCCAAATGTAAAGTCAGGCGCTGCGAATTCGGTAACACTGGATATGCTGGCTATAAGAATCCATGCAGTAATAAAGCCTGCAATTAACGCCATGCAATCAGAAAAAATATACCATTGCAGCGGTGGACGAAAAACCGGCAGACGGTTAATACTGGCCAGACTGGATAGCACAGCTTCGCTTAACGGTGCTGTGGATAACCGGTTTTTACTTTTGATTTGCGACTGTGCCATATACGCTCTTATTGATGATTGTTTTAGTTGCTACCGGTATTTTTGGTGGCATGAACGTGATATTGTTGTTCCCATTGCCACGCATGGGCAATTATGGTTTCCAAATCAGAAACTTTAGGTTTCCAGCCCAGATCGGCTTGCGCGGCGCTACCATCGGCAATTAATATTGCGGGGTCGCCAGCGCGGCGTGGCTCTATTTTTTGCGCTACGGGACAGTTGGTGACTTTTTCAACCGTAGCCACTACTTCCTGCACCGAATACCCTGTGCCTGTGCCAAGGTTATAATGTGCTGTGGGATAGGTGGTTTTTAGCGCGTTAAACAGTAGTAAATGCGCATCTGCCAAGTCGCAAACGTGAATATAGTCACGGATACACGTGCCATCGGCTGTGTCGTAATCGTTTCCAAAAATTTTAATGTGATCGCGTCGGCCAGCCGCTACTTGCAATATCAGTGGAATCAAGTGGGTTTCTGGCTCGTGGCACTCACCAATAGCTATGGTAGGGTGGGCTCCGGCGGCGTTAAAATATCGCAGGCATCCATAGTTTAGTCCATAAGCTCGATGATAATCTTCTAAAAGCTGCTCAATCACCAGCTTGCTACGGCCATAAGGGTTTACCGGCTGTGTAGGGTGCGATTCGGCAATTGGTAAAAATTGCGGATTACCAAAAATAGCGGCGGTAGAAGAAAAAATGAATTTTTCGATGTTATATTCTACCATTTTGTTGAGTAAGGTCACCGTACGTGCGATATTATTGTCAAAATACGCGCCCGGGTTTGTAACGGATTCGCCCACTTGTATCAATGACGCAAAATGCATTACCCCATCGAATTTATGTGCTGAAAACAGACGATCTAGAACCGCGCTATCGCCGATATCACCTACTACCAGCTCAATGCCTTCAATGGCTTTGCGGCTTCCATTAGAAAGATTATCAAGAATGACAACATTTATGCCAGATTCTAGGAGGCACTGTGCCATGTGCGAGCCTATGTATCCCGCACCGCCTGTAAGAAGAATTTTCATTCAGCGTACCCAGTTATTTTAAGAAAACGCTTTTATACACTTTTATGAAGTTTATTGCAACGCACAAATTTAAATAAAATTAATGAATATCCTGATTTTATTTGTAAAGATGCTGCAATCACATTGTATTTAAACTGAGGGCATATGGGACATTCACATCATCACGACACCGAAAATATGGGTGACAAGCGGTTGGTATGGGCAATTGCTGTGAATGTGCTGCTTACTCTGTCGCAGTTGGTGGGAGGCGCGCTTTCCGGCAGTTTGTCGCTCATTGCAGATGCGGTGCATAACCTGAGTGATGCGGCATCTCTGGTGATAGCACTGGCAGCACGTAAAATTGGTCGCAAACCGCCCGATGCGTTTAAAACATTTGGCTATAAGCGAGCTGAAACCATTGCAGCATTAATTAATATCACAACGCTGATTATTATTGGTCTTTATTTAATATATGAAGCATTGTGGCGCATTATTGAGCCACAGCCGATTGACGGATGGATTGTGGTCATAGTGGCGGCAATTGCACTAGTAGTGGATGTAGGAACGGCAATGCTTACCTTTACTATGCGCAAAAGCAGCATGAATATTAAAGCCGCATTTTTGCACAATGTTTCCGATGCGCTGGCGTCGGTAGGCGTAATTATTGCCGGATCGAGCATATTAGTGTTTGGCTGGTATTGGATGGATACCGTAGTCACGCTGATTATTGCTGGTTATGTGCTGTGGCAGGGCGCCGCCATGATGCCACAAACCATTCATTTGCTGATGGAAGGCACGCCAAAAGATATTGTTTTAAATGATGTGCTTGCCGCCATGGAAGGGGTGGAAGGGGTGGAAAATATCCATCATCTGCATATCTGGCAACTGGACGAGCATCGCAATGCTCTTGACGCCAATGTGCTGGTATTAAGCGACAATCTGCTGGCTATAGAAACCACGAAAGAAAAGCTCAAGGCGCTTTTGGCAGAAACGTTTAATGTAAGCCACTCCACCTTGGAATTTGAACACCCCCATAGTAAGTGTTGCGGAGAGTGACTTGAATCGTGGGTTGCGAAGATTCAACTCATCATCACTGCATATATCATATAAGCCAGCGTTAGCAACACTACTTAAAGCGTAAATAGGAATTTTATAAGAAATTGGAAGAACACTTGCAGCACCGCTAAGTGTGCCGCTTGCAAAGCCTCTAGTACCGACTGTTATTTGTGTTTCTAGGCTCACTTCTCAATCTCCATATATATTAGTTGTTTTACAATGTTAAATTTAGTTATTGGACCTATTACGCTAACGCAAAAAACCCAGAAAAGAAAAATCATATAAAATGCTGTAAGAAAAACAAGGTTTTCCGACATTGATGGGTTTTCAAGCCCTTGCGAAAAGAAACATACTGAAATCAAGCTAAAACTAATTAGCAAAATAAAAGAAAAGTAAGCTCCAATTATGCTATTCCATAACTCTCTATGTTTGGGCTTAGCAAGAAATAGAATATTATTAGTCCAATTCTCTCGCTGCTTTTTTTCTTCCATATATTGGGTTTCGCTAACTTTCATCCAATGAATTATAGCTGGAGAGTATTGAGAAATAGCAATTATTCCTAATAAATATATGAATGCCAATATTTCTTTGCTAGCAGAGGAGTGCAAATTTAAAGCCATAAAACAAGCTATTGCGTGCAACACTAAAAGCGCGAGGATGATTAAAATTGCTTTTCTTTTTGTAATAATTGGGGGTGCTAGATATTTAGGGATTTTTTTTCCGAATACTTTATAAAGAAAAGGCTCTGATCCAGTTCTTAAAGCCCAAGCTTTAGGAGTAACGAACATGTCAAATATGAAGGCAAAGCCCGTTATAGAAAACATAATAATTACTGATTCATAAATACAAATACTTACGAAAAAACAGTATATAGTTATCATCCATCTTCTAGGAAAGATGATGATTTTCAAATCGTGGGTATTGAGTAGGCCTTTTTTGTTTATGTCTCTCGAGAGAGTATTTATAGTTTCTAGTTTCTGCGACTGCTCACACATATTTTGAATTCCATATTTTTCTTTAGTGATGGGTTTACGGTATTCCCTGACCAATAAGCTGTGACTGAGTAAGTAAAGCAGCTTTATAAGGGAGTGGTAAAGCTACTCCTACGCCAGTAAGGCCTTGGGCAAACGAACGTACGCCAACTGTTATTTGAGATTCTATAGTCATACTACACCCTTTTCTAATAAATGCTTTTTGGTTAAATTAAACTTAATTTTTGAAGAAATGAAAATAGTATTAAATGCGAAGAAAAGATAAAGAAAGCACCAACAAAAAGAAAATATCACGTCGCCTAATATTTGTGTATTATCCATACCCATAGAAATAAAGCGAACCCCACAGTAAACTAAAGATATCATTATCAGTAAATTACAATAAACACCGATAAAGCCTGCCCACATTCTTCTGTTTTTTATAGGCAGTGGAATTATTATCGCTTCAGTCGCTTTTTCTCCCTCCAACTGCTTTACGTACTTTTCCTTCCCCCCTCTCAACCAATGTAATATGATAAAGAAATTTTGAGAGATTAGTAATAAACCAGCCAAGTATACCCCAGCAGTAAAAGTTGGAGATAGTGCGGGATTAAAAGCGAGCCCGAAATAAAAAATTACTAAAGCGCCAAGTAAAAACAAGGCGAAGAATTTCATTCCATTTGTGAGACCCACGTGGCGTGGTGCAATCTCGTTCGGTATCGTTAATCCCAGAACCTTATATATATAAGGTTCTGGTTTAGCGCAAACATCCCATTGTTTTTGTGTAATAAAATAATCGTATAATAAAGAAAAAAGCATTGCGGCAGTCAGAGTAAAGATAGAGCTAGTCAATGCTAAAGCCGCTGCTAATGTGAATATACTTACTATCCATTTTCTAGGGAATTGGATTAATGCCAAGCTAAAACGATAAGAATCCCACTCTTTCTGAATGTTTTCTGAAATTCTCAGTATTTCTTTAGTCTGCACGTGGGAAAATCCCTTTGCTAGTATGATTATTTCTTTGCTTCATATCCTTAAGCTATTCAACTCATATCATCTAAATTCTGCAAGTTCTGCAAAACCATCTTCATCCATATCAAAAAATGCGCTGGAATTTTCAAGGGATAATAGTTCAATATTACCAGACATATCCAAATCTAAAATTAGCGGGCAATAAGGAGGATCATCGAATAGACCGGAAAGTGGGCCGAGAGCTCCGCCGGGCGGGGAGGGGAAAGCGCCTCCAGGACTAAATGGTAGATTGGGGTTATCTGGTATTCCTTGTTCCGGTTCTTCACTTGGCGGATTCAAATAAGTAGGGCCACTATATGGAGGGGGAGAATTACCATTTCGCGGATCATTAGTATCGTCCTTAGGCCAGAAAATATCATTTTTATAGGCATCAACTACCATCTTAGCAAAGTGCGTACTATCTACAGAATAATTATTGTTTTCCGCCCACTCTTGAAGTTGTTGTCCAACATCATTATTCCATTGGTCTCTATTTGATGAACTTGCCGGCTCGCCAATTTCTTGGTACCAACCAGCTGCATCAGCTGCAATAGAGCCATATTTTTCCTGTATCAATGCACTTGCATAGGCATGTGCGAAGGTGTCTGCCCATACTTGAGAAGGTGATATTTTACTGCCATCTGAATTATTATATGAGTAAATTTTACTTGCTAACTTTTGTGCTTGTACCCTGATAGAATCAGTCACTCTTACTCTTCATCTTAATTATTAAATTATTACTTCCATTTGATGCACTCAAAAAAGCTTTCTCTTTTGCCATGCAATCAAACTCTGCTTTGTCCTTAGTCCGTAAATCAATGCTTCTAGATTTAAACCTCACCAACTCTACTCTAATTTTATTATTACTTATTTTTTTTAAGAAAATGAAATTCCCATCATCCAATAATGATGAATAAAAAGCATTTTTATTGGGGAGCCAATGAATTGAGCTATTTTGAATATTCAAACTATTTAAAACCAATTCTACAGTGCTAGCATTCATAACCAGACACACCACATCCGAATCATCCGGATTAATTTCATTCATACCTATCATGGATTTATCAGAATAAAGAAAGGTGCTTTCTACTAATTCTATTAATTCGCGTTCTTTAATGGATAATCTGTCTCCGAATCCTATATACAAAAGTAGTGCTGCTGCAGTAGTCGAAAAAGCCATAATTAGATATATAATCTTAATCATTGTTTACCGCTCTTAAGCTTATTTAGATAGCTTGGCTCGACTAGAGTCATTGAAGTCAATTCCATTCATCTCGCCATGTATCGACTTTATTTTCACCGGTCAAAGTCTCTTTAAATTCCTGCATCAAATCAGATATATAGCTATTTGAGTCTAAAACAACTGTGCCTGCTGTATATGCATGTTCAATATGATTGCCGTGGGTAATATTAGCTCTTTATGAAAAGCTTTGCGTATTGCTTTTTTGTAGCTGAATATAATAGCTAGGATTTAAATTAAACACTTACTTCTCCATTATTAAGTAGTTTTTGTCCTCAAGCGTAAGTACTGAATTTTTATACGAATAACACCCTGAATTTACAATAACAGGCTCCTGCCATTTCCAATATTTTCTAACTATATGTTCTCTTTTTTCCTTATTAATAAATACTATAGCCCAAATATTACTATCTAAATTAAATTTAGGTGGATTAGGTATCCCAAAATTAAATGATACCGTAGTAGAGTTTACAATACATATCTTAGATACACCCTCAATATTAAAAACATTTCTAACATCAATATTATCGTGGATTTGATGTGTATTTTTAATAGCTTTGTTTAGTTGAACAGTGTTTTTTAAAGCATTCTCTTTTTCTATAGCTAAATTTCTTTTGAAGACAAATACTTGATAAATAATTACTAGAATTGCACTAATACACAAAATTACTAGAAATAAAAAAAACAGTTTCATCAATTTGTTTATCATGTTGTTCGAAACTCTTTATATACGGCAGTTATTGTTATACTGCCTTAATATATTGATACGAAAATTCTCAATAAGAATGCATTTGAAAATGAATGGGCGATTTGGGTAGCCCCACGTTGGATACAGGGGGCGGGCCTGGGTTGTCGGGAGAAATTGGCTCAGAGGGCTCATAAGGCGTAGGAGAGCCAACAGCAGCAGCCTCTGTAAGTGCAGTATTTACAGCTTCTAGGTAAGCGTTAGAATTTAATGCAGCATCTGCACTATTAATCGCATCTAATGTAGCATGGCCAGTATATCCATTGTCATAATTATATAAACCATGTCCAGTATTATATGCTGTCCGACCCCATTGTGCGATTTCTGCATTAATAATGGCTGTTCTAGTAGACATAATAGCTCATTAATATCTATTTTTTTCAATTATATTTCTAAAAAATGACGCACAGTCTTTGTTTTCTTCGCTTAGATATGCTGCATCTAAACGTTGGTAATCTGCTGGCGTGACGCGAAAGTCACTTTTATCAAATATATCACGTATTTTTACCTCATATTCTGAAGAGAAAAACCTTGGATACACGCATGCTTCCGTGACCAGGTGGCTAAACAGGCTCGTGCCGTGTATTTTATCATGATTATTTACATTTGCGCCTTTCGAAATTAAAAGCTCAATAATCTCAAAAGAAACCGAAATATTATCATCCAGAGAATTTGCTACAGATGTGTTTATTGGTGTAGTTCCATATTTGAAATCTTTGAGGTTTGGATTTGCTCCGCGCTCTAATAGATATTTCACTAATTTCAAATTGTCGTATATTACAGCGGCGTGAAGCAATGTCACCCCCCCATCGGTCTGAAGATTTGGGGAGCCGCCATTTTTAATATATTCTCTTACATACTTACAGTTGTTTTCTGCAATTGCCTGATGTACTGGGTAGCCTGAATAAGGTTCAGATGCCCACACACAAAAAGAAAAAAAGCAGTTCAATAATAAAACAAACAAATATGTGTTCAAAATTCTCATTAAATAACCTTTCATAGTATTTAGAGCGCTGGTGCCCAGTTATGCGATGCTCGATACAAGTTTCCCCATGCTTGCTTTACATAATTAACCACAGCTTATTCCTTCTCCATAAAGGTCAATGTATTGTTATTTTCTTTTATAAGGAAAAACTTTCCATTTTCATAACAACCATTACTATATGTCCAAGAAAGTTTTGAGTTGTGAAATGCAAACATTTCAATCTTATTTGTATCTAAATAATAAAATGCCATTCCCCAATGGTTATCGAGAATCATTTTATCTGCTGACTCGGCAATTTGAGGTGCATTTGGAAGGTGTAATGCTTGCTGCACAATCTGAGATGGGATACTTGTTTCAGGAACTACACAAACAAAATTCCACTGATTTATGTTAATTTCAGATAAATCTAATTTGTTTTGGGATTCGAGTTTGCTTCGAATTGTTTCTGCCAAGGCTAATTCTTTATCATTCATTATGCCATTTCTAAAAAAACTTACAGTGGAATAACTGACTAAAAACGTTAGCAAGGCAATTGATATAAATATAAGTTTTTTCAACTTTTTACCCCTACAACAGCAGGTGCTACGCCTGCGGCTACAATAGGAAATTCCACCGTAGAAAGTGTAATTGCAGCGGGCCCACCTAAGCCACTAACAACTAGACTTGTAGCAATTGAACCCGCTGCAAGTGAAGCGCCAGTTGAGAGCGCAGCTCCAGTATTGCTCACACTAGAATCAATTTGGCTGCCTGCTGTCGCTGTGGCTAGAGAGAGGGCGGTAATCACTATTTTCGCAGGGGCATAGCCCTGCCCAACAATACCGGTAACTGAATACACAGATGCTGCAGTCATTTTATTGCCTCTTTACTTTTTTAATACGGAAATTCTCGATAAGTATGCATTTGAAAATGAATGGGCGAGTTGGGTAAATCCAAGAAAAAACACCAACTAAACTTGCAAAGATTGTTAATCCTAAATAATGATGCCAAGGCATTTCTGCCACCCCTAAAACCCAACGTATCATTATTGCTAAAAAAACGCACCCAAGTAAAAACCCCATAAAAGTGGAGAAAATTGCATCTAATACTCGGCGAATTCGATTTGGAAAGAAAGAATAAAACAAACTAATTGGAGTGGTCATTTTTCCATAGGCCAACTCTTGATTCACATATTGTTGAGTATTATCAAACAGCCCTTTATTCAGTCTCTTCTCAATACAAGCGTAGGAAGAATACATCGATAATAAAATAAAACTCATCACCCACAGATATTGCCCAATAACTAGAGGCACTACACCAAGTTTCATAAGTATTGCGACAAGAAACAAAATAAACATCATGCCGAAATGAATGATAGTGTATTTCTTGAATTGACCTTTTTTAATCCAAGGGCGGTCTCCCGTTTCATACATCATATGCACCAATTGACTGTTTTCTAGCCGTTGGTCATAGGCATGTTTTGCCATATAGCAGTCAAATGTAAACACGAGTAATATAATGCATAAAGCAACACCCATGTGCGGCATGACAGACAGTGCTAAAAAGGTAGAAAGAATAGTGCAAAAATATTTTCGATAAAACAAAAGGATCCGATAAGAGCCTATATCCCAAGGCTTCGCATCATCTATACATGCTGCTAAAGCCTTTATTTCATCTTGTGGAATAAGCGTTTGCTGGGAAGGGATCATTAGGTTACTTTTGGCTATTTTTTAAACCAAAGCTACAAATTAAAGTGATAGCGTCAACAAAATATTTAGCCATCTGATACTGAGCCACCTCACTTAATATGCATTCCAGACATCCGACATAACCACCTATGTGTGTTGTGATGGCAGCTTTTATTTAATAACATGGTACCTATTTGGTACCTAGGGCATTAAAGCAGCTAACGCAAAATCGACTAGGCCTCAGCTCTTTGCTTATGATATTCCTTTATTTGCTCTTTGTACTCATCGGTAAAAGTAACTTAAAATGACTCAAGATACCTCAACTGAATCTCTCTGGAAGTATAAAGGATTGTTAAAGTGAAAAATGCGCTATTTACCGCTTTTGTAAGTTTTATTTGTTTGCTGCCAGCTACTGCAACCTTGGCTTCACCTCCTACTAATTGCGACTTAAATGCAGTGAAAAAAGAAATGGGGGAGAATTACCCTGAGCAATACATGGATCTCGCTTTTGCAGGGGAGGCGCCATACGACAAGGTGTTCTTGATAGAGCAGCAAGCATGGTGGAAGAAAATGCGCCGCGGTGAGCCGCAACCTGTTATTTTGATGGGAAGAAAAGAAGATTGGGCGCAAGTAGATTGGGTGATGATGGGTGCGACACCTGTTTCTCCTGCGCCGTGGCTTCAAACCCCCAAGCTGCTAAAAAACACTTATAATGCAAAAGAGCTTGACGATATTCTAACTAAACTTTTTGGCGCAAAACAAAGAGCGCATGAATTGTTCAAAATTCGCTTTATTGCACTCATGGATGAAGGAAAGTCCAGAAAAGCGATTGTGGAGTATTTAAAACAAGACACTTTGGGAGAAATTTCGCCTTCTAATCTCAGCAAGCATACCATGCAACCACACACGGGTTGCAAAATAGAGCGTTATGTCGAGGGGCATTACATACGTCAGACTTTTACACACATAGATGTGAATTTAGACAGTGGATCAAAAGCGCGCTGCCTTATTACGGGAATGCTTGTTCATGGCGGGCTTGCAAATGCTAATGCGATATATAACAAAGCATTTTTAGAAAAAACGCCAGAAGGAAATTTCCGAGCTAAATTTCCTATTATCTATGGTCTGCTTTATTCCAATCCCATCCATCAGTCTCCCATTCTGCCCGGTGCAACCATGTGTGAAGCTGCGTACAAAATTGCAGCCTATAAATATTTAGAGAAGGATCCCTTTAGTCATGACTAATCTTGATGATGCCTATTCAAGAAAGGGAACCAGCCACTTGGCTTTGCACTTTGGGCGTATCTTTCAGAAGAAGTGGAGAGTCGCATGCTGCAAGAAAATAAAGACGGAGAAGAGTTTCGGCTTAAACCAGAAGAGTGGAAATCCGGTGATAGACTGTGGCTGATTGAGCTGGTCTCTCCATATCATTCAGAAGAGAATAAGCTTAATGAACATTTCATAGCAGATTTGACACAAAGCGTCTTTAAGGAGAGTAAATTTAAATTTATTCAACATAACTGAAATTTAAAGAAACATCTAAGCAATTCAAAAAGCAGATATGAACATTAAAAAAAAGAAATTTTTTATCTTTTCCCTAATTGTATTGATAGGGGTTGCTTTATGCGGCACGTTCTACAGTTTTTTTGGCTGGATAATGAATGATCCAGTTCGTGATCCGCCCAAGACGTGTAGCACAAAAGAAGATGAAGTGTTTTGCCAAGAGTATTATGCAGACGATGGATTAGTACGACTTAGCGCAATCCCTGTAAAACAGAAAAATTGCTGTCGTGTGCATAGATCTGTGACTGCACCTTACGGCCAAGGAAAAGAGCGAGTAGTTCGCACCCTCCACTCTGATGCTCTCATGTGTTCGCCAAGAAAGAATATACTTATAGATTGCTCTAAATACGAGAGAGACATATCGTCCCCCCATGATTCAGGGGCAATAATAGATTATAAAATCACAGTTCGCGTAAAGGAAAATGAATATGACTGATTATGTAATTCCATTAACTTGGCCAGAGTATGAAATTACGGTTTTTGATCAGGGCTTTGAAGGGCCTGGGCATGCGGGTGTGGTAAGTAGATGGATCAACTGGCACTACTAAATATTATGAGTACGGTAGATGCGGGTGATGTGAAGGATTTATGCTTGCTTTATGAAATTCAGGAGCTAAATTAACGAAAAATTAATAAATACATTCAGAGAAAAGAAGCCTTAGTGGAAGCACAGCAAAAAACCGTATCCCATGCGTTGGGAGAGATAGTTTGGCTACTTTCTAGTTCACCAATATATAAGCAATTGCACATCTCCGACTTGGAATGGATGGTAATGCCGCCGATGCTGCTGAATCAGTTTCGGATATTCAAAGATGGGAAACAGCCGATTGGCTTTGCGCTTTGGGCATATCTCTCTGTAGAAGTCGAAACTCGCATGCTGCAAGAAAATAAAAACGGAGAAGAGTTTCGACTTAAACCAGAAGAATGGAAATCTGGCGATAGACTTTGGCTGATTGAGTTGGTTTCTCCATATCATTCAGAAAAAAACAAGCTTAATGAACAGCTTGTTGCTGATTTAGTGAAAAATATTTTTAAAGAAAACAAATTCAAATTTATCAGAAACGCCTAAATAGAAGATAAAACTAAGTTCAAACCAAGAAATGGCATGACAGTAATGATTAAACGCATACCATCCTGCACTAAATATCTATTTAGAGAGTTGCTTCCTATTCTCCTTTTAGCAATGATTCTATATGCATTTTATGTAGTAATTTCTGAATCAGGAAATTTATCTCATTTTAACACAGCTTTATTAATCTCTTTACTGGCAATAGCCCCGCTAACATTGTTGGCATTATTGTTTTCTAAAGCTTTAATTTCTCATGATTCAATATGGCGTTATTTTCTGCCTGCAATACTCTTTTTGATTATGAGCACTATTTACTCAATATACGATCACTCCCCATCTCACTTCAACACCCTTAAAAGCGAGGGGTTGTTAGTTATCCGCGAAAACTATTTAACTAGCTACGGGGTGTACTATTTCTTTAAGCAAGCAATGGAATGTGCCTTTTTCGTGCTTGCCGCATGTGCGCTTGTTTATGCACTTCAATCTAAAATGAAGGTTAATAAAGAAAATGGCTAACCAATTACAACTAACGGCTGACGAGTCAGGTATAATCACTATTACGCTTCCAAATAGCCAGAGCATTATTATTGATGACATAACAGCTTTGGGAATTGTGCCCAGTGATGAAAATTGGCACTCATACAATGCAGAAAATAAAGTTGGCTATTGAATGCTTAATAGTAAAGCATGAGCATGCGGCAGGATTATTACTTTCAGACAAAGATTTTAAAGTTCCAGACTATCGCTTAATTCTGAAAGATGGGACGCAATTTTTAGTTGAAGTCAAGAACTGCAATAAATTAAAGAAATCCTTTAAGGTGGGCTGGCTTGCTAAGCAAAAAGAATACGCAGCACTAAATAAACCTTCTCTAAAGCTAGCAGTATATTGGAGGCAAATTGGAGAATGGACGCTTGTTGATGCTTCTATTTTTAAAGAGAAGAGTAAAGGCTGTTATACACTTGAAGTCTCGGAGGCAATCATGCGAAATGAAATGGCCACTCTAGGTGATATTACGCTCGGTACATTGCTTCCTCTAAAGTTGCAAATAAACTTTTCAAGAGCACATACGCAACTAAAGGATAATGAAAGTTGGGAAACGTTAGTGGAATCCATCGAAATGTTCTGTGGCAACACTAGAATCAGAGATGATCTAGAGAAGAGCATTGCATTCAAAGTCATGGTAGGAGGCAACTTAAAGGAAGATGCTCAGATCATTTTCGGTGAGAATGAGTTGCCTATAGCTAATCTTTTTACATACGATAAGTTTGTAACGAATGAGCGCAATAATGAGGAATTTGAAATGGTCGGCGCTTTGAGCCGCATTATTTCATCAAGCTATATGCATGCCACTGGCTGGAGCTCTGATAATACTGAGAAAGAGTTAATCATGCCTCGTCAAGAACCAGAGGACTTCAAGATTTTTATACCTGAAAACTACATAGGGAGAGATTTGCCTTTGTGGAGATTTGTTCTTAAGCCAAATATTCAAGCTCTATCGTAACTCCAATTTTAATGATTAGTGCTAAGTGTATGTATAATGCACTTAGCACGTTCGAAAAGCTCATCATAAGTAATAATTTCGGGGTTGTTAAGAGATGTGCGGTATAAGTGGAAGCAGGCGAATTTGTCGTCGTTACCGCTTAATCTTGTTAGACTGCCAATAATTAAATAACTTTTAGGTTGGATCCTATATATTTCCTCTCCTGTGATCCGACCTTCATGATCTTTCAATTGAATCTTCTTTAATTTGTTGTCCGTGAAATCGAAGGTTGTTTTCTGAATTTGAGTTACTGCATCCGATAGTTCTCTCGAAACGGGCCAACACCCAGATCGATAAGCCTGTCCTTCCCGAAGTAATGGGTCTGATGGCTTCTTAATCTCTATGAGTACATATTGGCTAATTACGGCACGAGTATGCATCAAGGCATCGACACGTTTCCCATGCGTTTCTACAGAATTTCCTTGTGTAGCGGCCTCTAGTTTTTCGTTATCTTTGTCTAAAAAAACGTAGTTTAGTCCATGACCAAAAATCCAAGGGTTGCACTCAAAGAAATGCTGCCAAATATTTTCTTCTCCCACAGCTTTTAGGTGGTGCTTATCAATGTAGTGGGTTTTAGTAGCTTCGAAGTTAGTTAATAGACGTTCAAAGTCTTTTAAGGACTCTTTCTTATGAGCTAAAGCAAATATATCTTCCGATAAGCTCGGATCGTTAGCCAATTGGTGGATCAGCTCAACCCCTTGATGAGTTCTAAGAAGAGACTTTAGAGCGGATAGATCAATATCAGCAATAGATATGCGCGTTTTTTCTACTTCCTGAAGGTTTAGGCTTCCTAGCAATGCTATAAAGTCTTTCAGTTTTGCTAATTGAAAGCCATTAATTTTAATCTCTCCATCTTTTTTCCAGCCCTCTCCGTGTTTTCTAATTTTTGTAAGCTTGAAGCTGCTAAAGTCTTGTCGGTCATTTACATAAAATAACGACAATGCTAGACGTATGCGCGGCGTAACTTCAAGCTCATCCAGCAAGGCTTCATCTTCATCTAATAGTGAGATGAATGCCCCACTCTTGGCGGGCTGAATGTACAAATTATCTGGTTTATAATTCGCAAGATACTCCACATCAGTGTCATCTATCATATTCTGCCTCCAAAGCCAGAAAACATTTGCCAGAAATAAATCATGTTCGCCAATAGAGACATTGCAACAATTATAAAACTAATTATGGGATGCTTGCTAAACCAAGCCATGAAAGCTTCTATACTGTGGCAATTTAACTGATACCATTTAGAGTTCGTTTTCAAATCGCCCTCGTATGCTAGTTGGCATATATTCGATAAAATATCGGCTTTGCATAAAGTGGACTGATGTAAAGCTACGTAGTTTCCTTCATCAAAAAGCTCAGCTTCTTCTTTTCCTGTTTTAAATCCACGGTTAGAAATATGGTTCATTAACATAAGGCTTTCAAGGCGAGGGTGCCCCGTGTATGCCTTTCCATATATGCCTACAAGCACCCTTGATAAATCATATTTCTTTTCATCTAGAATGGTGAATGGCTCTCCATGTAGGATTCTATGACGGAGTTCTAAAGCGTGAAAACCGTAATTTTCATCTCTCATATTCCAATGCACCCACTTGTAGTCTCGTTTATCTTTGGCAAACTCGAAGAAAGCATCCAGCATAGCTTTTTCAAGCTTGTTGTAATGAGCATCTAATTGATCTATCGGGTAACCTTCTAGTTCACCAAATTTATGAATTGAGAAAGACAGCGTTTGGCCGGTTTTTAAATTTCGGGCTGCAATAGATGTGATGCGTGGAGATGAGCCATCTGGACGATCATAGAAACTTTCACAAGAGTAATGGATAACATTTGTGTGTTCTGGATGCGCCCATATCATATCAAGGTCTTTTAGCGCTTGCTTTTGCCGTCGGTATGCTTTGCTCATAGAACACAACTTTCTTATTTTAGAGAAAACCATAGCAATGAGCTGATGAAGGTCAAGTTAAGACGCACAATTTATAACATAAAAACACTTTAGAAATTAGTGCCATTTAAAATGGTTGGATTAAAACGCGCGAGTCAAAGGTAGCGCCATGCGACTTCGGCAAAAACATAAACACCTGTGATTGGCTGTGGTTTTTGTTGCGGGGGATGAGTCAGAGGAGAAGTGTTTCTTTGGTACCTATTTGGTACCTAGAGCGTTTCAACGGCTAACGCAGAATCGGCTAACCTATTGAATTAAATGGTCGGGATGACTGGAATATAAACCACTTCTTCTGAGACGCAGTTTAGCTGCGGTTTTGCCGCTGCAACTTTGTTTGTGTCACCCCAGTGTGTCACACTGTGTCACACCTATGAATAAGTGTCAATAGCTATGTATAACAATAGGCTATGGGGACTTTAGGGGCTTGCGAACTATAAATGCCTGCACGCAATTGTGGGGTGTTTTTTAGATTCAGTTGATTAGCCCCATCAAACTAGTAGTCTCCTAACATTGCAAACAACAGGACCAAAGAAGTTAAAGCCAATAATTATTTCTAAAGACTCTTTATTCTGCAATTGGCTGTTTTGCTCAATAAGTTCATTAGGCATAAATGCTCTTAACTGCAATTCAGGAACATCCACTAGGGTATACGTAGCTGTGCTACGCACTACTTCGGCTTGCAACCATCGATCATCGCCCGATTTATCTCTCACCTTTCCTTGAACAAAAGCCCGATCTCGGTATGGAATTTTTAATGCTTTTAATTCTTCAAATAAGGGTTTTGCTTCGCTGTATCTCTTCATTAAACAAAGCTGTCTAGCATACCAAAATTTTGCTTCAAAATCTGGGTCACGAGGCCTAAAGGCTAGGTTGAGATGATGTAATATATTTTCACTGTCTACCATATCCGCTTCTGGTGATTTAGCCATATAAGCTTGGGCGAGCTTGAAATGAAGGTCTTTATCAGCTGGGTTATGCTGAACTGCTTTTCCTAACACAGATAGTGCTTTATCAGTTTCGCCATTAGTGATGTAAACACGCGCTAATTTTGATGCTACCAATTTGCTTTGAGGTCTTGCTTCCCACGCTTTTTCCAATACCGCCCTTACTCGGTCTGACTCCTGCAACACCTTTGCTAACTCAGCTTCTTCATTTAAAATATGCTCATCATTTGGATATTTATCTTTTGCGGTTGCTATAGTTTTCTCTACATCGCCAATTGCATCTTCGGCAGATTGCAAAGTTAATTCATTTTCAGAATGACGGAGCTTCCTCAAAACATCTTTTAAATTATCAAGTTTGATCTTTATTAAAGTATGATGAGGATGAGAGCTGCCCTTATTCGGTATTAAATCAGATGCTAGGGCTGCTGCTTTGCTTCGGAATGCCGCCTTCTCAGCGTCATTCCTTGAAACACGAGAGCGACTTAATGCCAATTCTGCAAGTGAATGCTTCACGGTAGAGTTTCTATGGTCTACAGCAAGAGCCTCTTCAAAAAGTTCTTCTGCAATGTCAAATTCAGATTCTTTTTCAGCAAATTTCATCTCAATAATTCCATGCTGATGGAGTACAGGAACAGTCCTCCCCAGATGGGCATAAGCGGCATCAAATAGTGCCCTGCACTGAACAAGATTAAAGTTTGAGGAAATCATATTCCCAGCTTTAAGAATCGTTAGAATAACTTTTTGGTCATACGAGTATACGGGGTTTAACTTAGTTATTATACGTAACAGGCTATCTAATAGTTCATCCGTAGAGTCATAAACGTTAAGAAAAACTAAATTTGCAATATATGCGTGCCTTGCCTCATATACATAGTCTCCAGTTCGCATATCTTTACGTAAACGAACCACTTTTTCTAAAGGTAAAAAGAATTCTTCTTCAAATTGCTCAAAGGAAATTTTATGTACCCTTGAAATCAATCCCGCTCTAACAGGAGGGCCAAACTGGTGCAATGTGCAAATGTCACGATAAAGAATTTTAGCTTCTTCAGGTAGAATGGCATTATATTCATCTGCCGCAATGTCTTGAAAACGCTTGCCCTTAGTTGCTTCATGAAGGGCTATCAGTAGTTCTCTCCCGAACACTTCCTTGAATGCCTTCTTTCGCTCTTCATGTGTTTTTGCTTCTAACTCGCCTAAGCATTTATATTTTTCTAACTTTAATAATAATTCTGCTATCTCTGACTCAGAAAGTCCTCTTAGCTCATACGTATTATTAAGGAATGGTTCTAAATCATCACAATATATATTCCATTCGTTGTTTCGCTCAGCGCCAATAATGGTGATAGGCCAGTTTTGTTTGCTGCTAATCGTTAGAAAATCTTTAACCTCCTGAACTCTATCAGCAAGGTCATCAACAAATAAAAATATCCGCTCATTTGTAAGAGAAATAACCTCTTCGAACACTTCGATATTTAAAGGGGTGGATATATCAAAATAAAATATAGCCTTATCGTGATTAGTTGCAGCTTCCCAAGCTACTCTTCTAAGAGTTACCGTTTTTCCTGCACCCGCATAAGCTTTTAAAAGATAAAAGTTTGTCCCATTGGCTGCTGAACGCTGTGTAATTACTCGGGAAAGTAAGTTGTCAACAATATTTCTGCGTACATCATAACTATGTTTAAATGGATACCATCCGCAATCAAAACCACTATAAAAACGCTGCGCATCACACTCTTTAAGCTCCATATCGACAGATACGTATGCACCAGAAGCTATAAGGGTCTTTAATTGAGTGCTCTCAAATCTCCCATGAACTGAAATCTTTTTGGTAAATGCCGTAGTTTCAGGCATAGAAATAGCTGTAAGAAGTTGCCTCTGCTCTTTGGGCAAGAGTGCATCAAGATGCTTTAAAAACTCTTCAAAAGATAATTTGATCGGCCAAATCCGCCGTTCAATCCAATATTCAGCAGCAAGGTCTTTGATAAAAGGGTCGACTATGTAATGTCTAGGTCTCGAATCCCCCTCTTTGATTAGTATATCTAACAATGCCCTCAAATTAGGGTCTTGCATATTGTAGCCAGCAAATATTATCGTCTTTGTACGGCTCAGCTCTAAAAATGTGTCAAATAGGCCGCTTCGACCTTCTCTGTGCCGAATTATCTGTTCAGTGCTAGCGACTAAAGGAGGATTGATTTGCGTATATTTTGTTATGCATCCGTGAAGCTTAATATATGGTATTTTTGTAGTAGAGAACGCTTGCTCTGAGTACTCATCATCAATAGATACAGGAACAACCTCACCAACCCTATCTTCGGCTAAATTATAGCTTCGCTCGATAACTAAATCATAGTTGGTCGTGCATATGGCTTGCCAAGGGAAGGTGGGGATCAATGCATGATAGTCGGCTGGTTTATGTTTAAGCAGCTCATCATGCACAAACTTCTGAACTGTTCGGACATCTCTCCTGCTACAAGAGTAATCGTAAATGTTGACAAAAGGTTCTTCTGTATACTCTTCGCTCAAGAATTCCTTTGCAAGCATTGCCCCCAGTTCTGCAGCCAATGGGATACAGTTTCCCTTTCCATCATTAGCCCCGTAAGCAGCCCCAGCACCCAAAAACAAAACTGCTCTTTGGTTTTTCACAGCCTCTGTAAGATTAGCTTCTTTTCCTAAGTCTGTTATAACCATGTGCTTGCGCCAAGTTGATTTAAAGGTGGTTTGCACTCTAATGAAGTAAAAGCTGCTGAACAACTTTTATTCTCCCATTAATTTTAGTTGGGATTTCCAATAGCAATCCGTCCAAACCCCCTATCCTCTCTATGAGTAAGATATAGCTTTCGCTAGAATTACCGCCCCCAACCGATCTAAGTTAAGGGCATGAATTAAAAACTCCAACACATAGAAGAGCTGCTTGCTGCGCTTAGAAAAGATGATGAGCAAGTCAGTGCCGATCACTTTTTGCCGCTGGATAAGCTCCTTTGGCTGGAGTCACCAGAGCTGGATCAATGGGCGAAACTATGAAACGCTATTCACAATTAAACTAACTAATTGAGGTATAGATTTAATGCTTCCTGAGTTCGTATATTCAATCTTCAAGGTATCGCTATTCCATACCATGACCCCAAACTGGTGGGATAATTTTTTTCCATCAGTAATGCGGATAATTTCAGTTAAGTCCTTGTCTGCATCAAGTATTATAGAAAACTGGCTGCTAACAGCCTTATCAACATTTACTAAAATTCCGAACTTTGCTTTTGACACTAAACAATAGCCTATAAGTTGAGATAATTCGTTAAGCCCTAACCCATTAACTTTCTTAATTTCAAAAATTATTACTTCGAATTTTCCGGTTTCTTTATGCTCAATCAGCACAGAAACATCCAAATGCAATCTATGTACTTCCATAGAATAACTTCGAAGCAGTTCTCCCGCTTCGTAGCCATTTGCAATAAGCGTTCTTAACGCGGAACTAATCTCGCCAATTAACGGCTTAACAGTGTATGAGTCATCTTCTAACTCAGATTCAAAAAGTAGCACTAGCTCATGTGCAATTTCTTGGTAGTAGTCAATCTCTTTTCTGTTCATAATTGCACGCATTCCTTAAAAACAGGCTCTCTCAAATACACCTTAGCCTTTTCTTTCTTCACTATAAGCGTTTTATTAAAATCATTATTCACATAACCTATCAAAGCTGCATAGTTACCCGCCTGAAGCAGAAGACAAGTGCCTTTATTTGGCAAACCAATGCTGATCTGAAAATTAGGTTCTGTGTTAATGATTGCCTCATATGAACCCAACACACGCTTCCCCTTAGTTTTCCCCGCTACGCCATTAGATGCGATAATAAACGCCACGGCTTGCAAAATATTGCTTCTGGGGAAACCATCCTCTTTAGTCTTGCCAAATACTAAACCAGAGCTTTTCTCCGCCGCATCTTTTAATTGCTGGCATGTTAGAATACTTGTTTTATATGTGGTCGCTGTAAGATATGGCTCAGAAGCAATAATTTCTTTTATTTCTTCTGAACTGCCTTTTGTAAGGCAAGTGAAAGGGCAAAAATAATGATGAAAATTGTTTAAGTAATGCTGGAGATCAAATCCCTCAGGAGTGGGCAACCCCATAAGAGCATAAAAATGTAAATTGTGTATGTAGTGTCCACCCCTCACTTTGCTTGGAAGCCACTCATTATTTTCGTCAATATGTAAGGCGGAACGCCCGCCTACTCTTATTGCCTTATCTTCTGTAGAATTTGCTTTTTTAGAATTCTGCAAAGTTTTATTTTTTTCTGCCGATAGCTTCTTGCTACTAAATACAAACCCTCCTTTCAGCATATAGTCATCAAGCGAAACTCTTATTTTGAAGCCTTTTTTCCAGCTTCTATAATATCTGTCTGTGCCGCTATGCTGATTTGGATGATTCCATAATATTTGATCCGGAAGGCAGTTCATATCAATAAGGATTTTTGCCACATCTCTAACTAGCTCAAAATTACTGCCCTTAAACTCAAAAGAGATCACTTGGAAGGTGCTTACAAAGCGCCTATGGCTTGTAGCTAAACTGCCTATGGTGTCGACTAAGCCTGTAATAAATCTTTTTTTGTGTTCTAAAGAAGTTAAAAGAGGGCGCAAAACTTGAAGATTAGCAGAGCTACGAAGTTCACCCGCTTTTGGCAGACCATAAGCCGATAAAGCCAGTTTAAAGCTCTCAGTTATATCCTCAGAAACTATCTTCCAATCAGTCCCTACTTTATAGGATACATCCATTCCATAACTATTACTGAACAATGGATTAAGCCTTTGGAGAATATCTTTAGCAATTTGCCCTCCTCTTGCGGGATTAACTGCTATTTCACCCCATTTTTTATATGGAAGAACAATTTGTAAGCTATTCTTATGAACGACACCTCCTCCGACAAGCAGCCCAAGTAGATAGGCTTGATCTAAATTAACTTTCATCGAAGATATCTTCTTTTATTTTTCTTGCGATATGGTAGGCGAGCTTCACCGGAACAGCATTGCCAATCATTTTATATTTTGAGGACACTGAGCTTCCAATAAATTTGAAATCATCTGGAAATGATTGGAATCTTGCTATCTCTCGTACTGAATAACGCCTTAGCTCTAAAGGATGAATGATTCCAGAGTTTTCTGGCGTTGAAGCTGCCGTAATTGTTCCCATAATCTCATCGCGAGAGAATCTTCGGTAGAAATTAGGGGAACGATATTTTTTTATGTTATCCCTTATCTTTTTTAACCGTGGAGGGAGAAGTTCATAAGGCACATTCTTCCATGAACCACCTTCGGGAATGTGCTTTGCGATTTCTACAGACTGGGGAGACAGCCCCCAAACTTCTTTCTTTTCTTCTGGAAGCTCAGCATTTCCAATTACATGCTTCACAGTAAGCTTCTCTTTGTTTTCGATTGGCTCAGGAAATTCAAATGTCTTATTTAAATCCTCTCTTATACCTACCATAACAACACGATATCTATTTTGCGGCACCTCATAGTCAGAAGCATTGAGTAACTGGTAGTGCAAATTATACCCATGTGCTTTTAATTCAGCCTCAATACGTTTTGGCATGGGAACGCCTTCGTCATCTTTAGAGGACAGAAATCCACGGACATTTTCAAATAGAACTACTTTAGGATTTTTTAGGTCTACTATTTTAATAACTTCACGAAAGAGAACTCCTCTGTCATCCGTCATTGACCCCCTATTTCCTGCATTAGAAAATGGCTGACAAGGAACGCCAGCTAATATTACATCGCAGTCAGGAAGGGTGGCTTTATCGACCTCGCATATATCTCGGATATCTATCGGGCCAATGTTGAACTCATAAGTCTCCCGCACAGATTCTGCTATGTCATTTGCATACACCACTTCAAAGCCTGCTTGGTGGAATCCTAGGTCTAGGCCACCGCATCCTGAAAACAAGGATATGACTTTGGGGGCTTCTTCTAATAGCACCCCTAGATTTACAGCGTTACAGCTAGCTCTTTCACTCACAGTTAAAACTTCCTAAAACTAACTATACAACAACAAAACTTCGTTTGCTGGACTTCATAGTAAGGTGTCATAAACCACCTGTCTACTGTCTTTGACCAAATCTTAATAGCCTTTACTTGGTCTGCTACTCACTATTCATCTTTTTAGATTCCTCTTTTTCTTGCATTAGTCATATCTAGGTTTTAACTTAGCTTTTATATAGTTCTATTAAGAGCTTGGTTAGTATTTCAGAAGCCCTATCGGTAGGCGTTAGAACGCTTAGTCTCTTTATAGAATATTGATTTATATAGAATCTGGTTTAATTTAGCTATTTTACCAGACCTATTTTTGCATTCTTTTTTTGGCTTCTGTTCACCTATACGGTCATTAATCGGATTATTTATATATAACAATAATCTAAAGTGGAATCACTGTTTAACAATAGCTTAATATAAGAAAGCTAATATTACAGATAGTTAATTATTTCATCCGGTGAAACCTTCATTCCTTGCCTGAGCTATTAAAGCAAGCTGCTTACCTCCATAATACTGTTGCACAATCTGCTTAACAGTCGGTGCAAGGATGCCCGTTTCTTCTGCGGTCATTGTGGAAACGAATTGGTTTGCTTCTTCTGGGGTTCTGCTCTTGGTGAGCAGATCAAGATACATGAACGCTTTGACGGTGAGCATTCCCCGTTTTAGCGTCCAGTACCATAAACCTATCGCGATTAGAATAAGGGTTAGCCAGCCGCCTATGTGTTCCAGCACAAACCAGCCGAATAGGGCGCTAAGGATAATGACGACAAAATATTTACCATATTGTGAAGGGTGCATCGCTATCCCTCCCTACCGGAAGAAAATCTATCCCCTTCTGTCTTTTCGGGCACAGGCATGCTTTGGGCATTTGCATCTGGCACAGATAGCCCAAAAACACAGCCATGAAGAACATAGAGCGCTCCAAAGATAAGGAGCGCATTAGCTATGGTTGAATCTACACGTTTACTCCACTTCATACCGACCTCTGCACTTGCACTTTGTTATTGTTGAACAGGGCTAAAATTTGTAGCCTCTTTGCATCATGCAGTCTTGATAAAGCTCTGGTATGTTCATGTGATAGTCGCGGTCATCTGGTGCAGGGTCTGTTGCTTGTGCGATCAGCCCTCCTAATAGCCCAAAGGAAGTTCCCAAGCGCTCATTGTTTTTATGCCGTGCAATCGCTGCATTCCACCGATTCTTAGCCTTGGTGTTGCATTGCTGTTTATCTTCGGCTTTGGCTGGCTGATTGATTGGCTCAGGTCGATGTAAACCACAAGCAGAGGTGGCTAACATTAAAATCATAAAGACAGATAGGTGCTTCTTCACTAGCGTAACTCCGTTTTGAAAGTAAAACGGCCACCAAGGGAAATCCTTGGCAGCCGGGAGTTAGTAACGTGAATCCACAGAAACACGCGCGGCAATTTTTAACCGCGAGGTTTGGACATGTATTGCCGCCTCCCGGCCATAAGGCAGGAAGCGACATCTTTGATGCGTATGTGAAACGCACCAATGACGGTTGATGCCAACCGCTGTGGATTTGAGGTTACTAAGCCCCGAAGATTCTGCTTGAGAATCTCTGTGGCAAAAGCTACAATAGGGAGGTTAGCAGGTCAATCTTTATTGAATCTAACGTAAAACTGCGACAATCAATTTTAAGCTACTTTTCAGCCGGATACAGAAGGTTTTACGCCGCTCAGGTAGGGGTGTAGCTGAGTAGTATTTCACCCCTGCTCAAATCGCAAATTTGACCCCTTAGCGTGGCTGTTATGTGCTTACCTACGCACCCCATATTTCAGTCATCGAAGTGTAAGGCAAGAGGGTCTGCTTCCTCCACATGAGGCGCTACAGACTGAGAAACCATATTGCCATAATCCAGCCTCTCAATGCGCTCTTTCAAAAGGGGGATTAGTAGCTCTGGAGCATAAACTCCTGCGGTAACACTTGTATGGCTATGTCCTAAGATATTAGCCACATCCTCTATCATCACTTCTGCATTACGTAGCTTTCTAGCAACGGTGTGACGGATACTATGGAATACTCGTTCTTTTGTCTTAATGCCAAGCTGCTTATCCAAAACACTTTCCCTAAACCATCGACCTAGATTGCGTCCAAATCCATTTTTCTTATCGTAGCCCATTCCTATGAATAGCTTTGTCTCTGGACTGCTATCAGCTTTTCTTGCCTTCACATGCTCAAGGAGACCTAGCTCTATCAGCTTGGAGTGGATAGGGACGATACGCTTTGATGGCTCATTTTTGAGTTTCTTTTTACGGAGTGTATCTTTGTTGGCAGGGTCTTCTTCGTTTGTGATATTGAAGCATGGCACTCCTGCTATTTCGATAATGTCGATCACATCAAGCTGGGCTATTTCATTCAACCGTGCTCCTGAGTAAAATCCGATGAGCGTTCCCCATTTAAGATGAAGTTTGGCTTTCATCGCAATGGGTATAATCAGATCAATCTGCTCTTGTGTGAATCCTTCACGTTTGATTCTTTTCTTGTTCACATTGTCGAGTAGCATCTTGTATGGGTTCTTGGTGGCTTGGTCTCGATTTAACAACCACTCATAAAGGGAGCTGTAGGCTGAGAGGTGCTGATTGACGGAAGAGGCTGAAAGGCGAGGGTATAGTTTTGCGTCTGTCTTAATCTGCTCATGTATATTCAAATCCTTTAGGGTAGATTTTTTAGTTCTGTCCTTAGGAAGTTGTATCAACATGTTTTTAACATCAAGAGCGATCTCTGAGCTTATATCTGCATCGGCATCGTTTCCCAGATATTCTAAAAGGAGATTAAATTTACTTTCATAGTCTGTCTTGCTGGAAAGATTCCATGACCCCAATCTGTCTTTGTCTTCGATATATGCTTTAATGACTTCTGCTAACTTTGTTTTCTTCTTTGCTGGCTTAACCTCATGAGGCTTTATCTTACCTACTTCTGTATCTGATAAGTCATAGTTACTATAGCTCTCATCTATATCTAATGCCCGTTTGACATATTGAGTCTGGTATATAAGATACTCGGCTCTCAGCATTTCATATTCCTTGCTTCCACTCTCTATAGGCAGTTCATGCCCCTCTATAAGTCCAGTAATCTCTTGGTCTGTGCCAGCCATGAGGTAATGCTCATATTTGATCGCGTCCTCAGCAGCCAATTGCATATGGTGAAAGGCACGCTTCTGTTGATCACTAAAGCGTCCATTTTGTTCGATGTGATGGCGGGCTATTGCTAGCTTCTCTTTGAAGACGAAGGTCAGGAAATCCCTGATTTGCTGGTAGTTCATGCGGCTAGCTTTCGTTTGTCGGATAAGGTGTTCTCCAACATAGCAAAGCGCACGTGCTAGGTGCAACGCTTCCTTAGGGCAGCGAGTGCCTAAGGAGAGCCTGAGGCAGCTTCTCTGGCCTTCTGGGTGGTATTGTGAGGGGATAGGAAAGCGGAAGTAATAAAGACCGTGCCGCGAGGCGGTCAGGTATGATGGATTAAGCATGATGTGTGTCTCACTAGTGTGTCACACCAGCGAAAACCACATATAAACTACTGTAATCTCAGAAAATGGTCGGGATGACTGGACTCGAACCAGCGACCCCTTGTCCCCCAGACAAGTGCGCTACCAGGCTGCGCCACATCCCGACCCAAAGAATGCCACTGTGTATTACCGTGGCAGGGGAAAATTGTTATAACGTGTTATGTATTGGACTGCAAGTCTTTGCGTGCGGCTTTTAATTCACTCAAGACATTTTCCAATAACTTTCTTGCGTCTTTGCCAATAGCATTTGGAGTAGGCGCGTCACTTTGCGCCAGCAAGTCAAGCTGAGTGGTGCTGGATTTTTTTGCGCGGGATTCTTTGCGCTCTAGAGGGGCGGCGTGTGCCTCACTCACAGCGGTTGCGGTTTCGCTTGCAGGATCCTTGGCATTAAGCGCTTTTTTTGCCCCTTTAATGGTAAACCCCTGCTTGTGCAAAAGGTGTTGAATACGGATCAGTATCTCCATATCTTCTGGGCGATAGAAGCGGCGGCCACCACGACGTTTTAGTGGCTTTATTTGTGGGAATTTGGTTTCCCAAAAGCGCAATACATGTTGCTCTACCCCCAGCTCTTCGGCGGCTTCGCTAATGGTTTTAAATGCTTCGGGAGATTTTTCCAGCATCAGAATATGCCTTAAAACGAATAAAGTGACGCCCCCACGTATAGCGAGGGCGTATCACAAAAATTATTTTTTGCCGCGTTTGGCAAGTGCATCATTTACATCGGCTTTAAGGATGTTAGATGCATTGAATGAAATCACTGCACGCGGGGTGATGGGCACTTCAATGCCGGTTTTAGGGTTGCGGCCAATGCGTTGTTTTTTGGTACGTACAGAAAAAGTACCAAAAGACGAAAGCTTCAAAGAATCATCTTCTTCCAGTGCCAGAATCATTTCTTCCAAAACGGCGTCAACCAACTGAGTGGATTCGGATAAAGACAAGCCGAGATCACGATATACAACGGCGCTTAGGTCGGCACGGGTAAGAGTTTTAGAGTCCATAACTATCCTCAAAAATTTATATTATACTATTGATACGGTATTCATGCTGTCCATCGCAATAAGCATGAACCCCATGTTAATCCTGCGCCCAATGCCGGAATGGCAATTAGGTCACCGGATGAAAATTTTCCTTCATCTGCTGCGAGCGATAATGCAAGCGGAATGGAGGCGGCGGAAGTGTTTGCATGTTTATCCACGGTTAGAATAACGCGTTCTTCTGGAATATTCAAGCGTTTAGCCGTGGCTTGCAAAATGCGCATATTTGCCTGATGTGGCACAAGCCATTGTATGTCGTCGCTGTTTAGCCCTATATGCTGTAGGCTGTGTTCAACACTGGCGGTCATTTTACTAACGGCGTGGCGAAAAATTTCTTTGCCCTGCATAAATAAATAGCCGGCATTCTGGGTGCTGGAGACGCCTCCGCTACTGCCCAGCAAGGGAGCGTACTGCCCATCGCTGAAAATTTCGGTGTGTAGGATGCCTGCGTCATCATTGGTGCCAGCGCCTTGCTGTGCTTGCAAAATAACTGCGCCTGCACCATCGCCAAACAATATGCATGTACCGCGATCCTGCCAATCCAGAATACGGGAATAGGTTTCGGCGCCAACAACAAGTATGGTCTTTGCTTTGCCTGCGGCAATATATGCATCGGCTGTGGAAAGCCCATATAAAAATCCAGAGCATACAGCGTTTATATCGAAGGCCGCGCCACCGGTGATGCCAATCTTATGCTGTACTTTTGCAGCAGTGGCGGGGAGGGTGTCATCGGGGGTGGTGGTGGCAACAATAACCAGATCGATGGTTTCCGGTGCGATCCCTGCTTTTGTAATCGCCTTACGTGCGGCATGCGCGGCCAGATCAGAGGTGAGTTCGTCTTTGGCGGCGATGTGACGCTGGCAGATGCCGGTGCGCTCACGTATCCAAGCGTCATTGGTGTCGATGGTTTTTGCCAAATCGTCATTGGTGACAATATGTTGCGGAAGATACGCCCCCCAGCCGGTAATTACAGCGCGGCGTGTCATATCAGGCGGCTCCTGCTTCTTTTTTACGCAGCTCGGCAGTTTCTAAAGAGCTGTCTAGGCTGGCATTGGTCAATTCTTCGGTAATTTTACCGTTTACGTCATTATTAATCAGCTCATAAGCCAAATCTACTGCATTGGCAAAGGCGAAGGTATCTGCGTTGCCGTGGCTTTTTACCGTGATGCCGTTGAGGCCAATGAATACCGCGCCGTTATGGCTGCGTGGATCCATTTTGCGTTTGAAAGGTATCAATGCTTTGTTAGAAATGGCATAGCCAATCATGCCAAAAACAGAGCTTTTTAATGCGCGCTTGAGGGAGGTAGCCACAAAATGTGCTGTACCTTCGATGGTTTTCAGGGTGATGTTGCCAGTGAATCCATCGGTAACCACTACATCTACATTGCCCCGTCCAATATCTGTGCCTTCGCAGAATCCCTGAAAGTTCAGGTTATGTACTTCCTTGAGCGCGTGATAGGCGGTTTTCAAGGTGTCGTTGCCTTTAATTTCCTCCTCACCCACATTTAGCAATGCGATAGAGGGGGAGTTAATGCCCAGCAAAGCGCGGGCGAATGCATCGCCCATTACGGCGAACTGGCAAAGGTTTCGTGCATCGGCTTCTACCGTTGCGCCCATATCCAGCATTACGCAATTGCGCTTGAGAGTAGGCAGGGTAGAAATGAGGGCAGGACGATTAATATGGGGCAGGGTGCGCAGCACTACTTTGGAGATTGCCATGAGCGCGCCGGTATTGCCAGAAGACACCACGGCATCGGCGCGGCCTTCTTTTACGGCATTAATCGCCAGACGCATGCTGGTTTTGGTACCTTGGCGTAATGCTACAGAAGGTTTGGCATCGGCGGCAACCATGTCATCGGTATGAATAACATCGGAGCATGCTTTCAGACGCGGCTGGTGCTCCAGCAACGGGCGTATGCGTGTGTTGTCGCCATAAAATTGAAAGCGTAGTTTCGGGTGCCGCTTAAGTGCAGCAGCTGCGCCATAAACGACACAATCTGGGGCGTTTTCACCCCCCATAGCATCCAGTGCAATGGTGATGCTCTCTTTCAAGAGACTACCCCGTTTATCGTTAACGCTTAAAAAAACTTAAAAACGACGCGATTAGTTATTCACTTTAGCATCGGTAACTTTGCGGCCTTTGTAGTGACCATCGGGCGAAACGTGGTGCGGACGCTTCAGCTCGCCTGTGGTAGCATCTTCTACAACATTGATGGTCGAGAGCGACTTATGCGCACGACGCATTCCGCGGCGCGATGATGAAATTTTCTTTTTAGGTACAGCCATGGTTTTGTCCTCTAATACATGGGCATATTATATGCCAGAAATCTGTTCCGCTCTATTAGCGTTTCACTGTAACTGCCCAGCGAACACATCTTATACCCCCTAAGGGAAAATAAATCCAGTACGGAAAGGAGGTTTTTAGGCAAATGGGTGAGGATTGTCAAGAAATAATGGAATCCCCATAAAAAATCTGGTATTCTGCGTGTGATTTAAACAAACAGAAAGGAGGTGATCCAATGTCTAGTGAAATGCAATGCCTACGTCTTGGTTCGGCAATAGTAACGGTGGAGGGCACCTCCTCGTAGCAATTGGAATCGGGGCGTAGGCTCCATTCACACAAAGGCCGGTGCAGTTACATGCATCGGCCTTTGCTATTTGGTGTGGGTGTAGAGCGTGTATCTGATGTTGGTGGCGTGGACGGCGAAGTTGAGGTGTCGTTTAATTGCGTACCTATTGTCTTTGCCTTTGAATATGCCACCGCTTTGGCTAAGTCAGAAATTTCACTTTTTAACTTATTACCTTGTGGATGCTTTGGTAAAGGGAAAGGATGTATATTTTCCTTCTGATTCAGGTGGGTAACTAAGCCTTTATCCTGTAATTCCCGGAGTAAATGGGTGCCAAAAAATCCGTCCTCTTGCATAGCTTTTAGCTTTGGCCCTGCGTTTGCAAGGAAATCATCCCACATTGGCCTATCTATAGCGGCATCTAAAAAAGCAAGCTGCACACCTTCACCCATGGCTTTTTGTGGGGTAATGCGCTCGCTGGATGAAGGGGTAACTTCACTGGAAGACTTCCATTCTTGTGTAGGGCTTCCGGTAAAGCTGCTAATAGTATTCGTAAATGTATCTGATGGTAAGCTGTATAAGGTGCATGGAGCCTTTTCTGTTTCTTTCTTCCAGCGCTCATGATTAGTAAACAATCCAACATTTTGCCCGTTGCCGGATACAACACTAATCATGTCTTTCGTTTTTAAGGAGTATAGTAACGACATTTGGCGATCATCTGAGGCGAACACAAGGTCCTGTGGCCCTTTTGTAAATTGACCATTTGCATCACCCGTGTTGGGTCGCGGTTGGAACGTGCCTTCTACACCAGCACATGAGCCGTGGTAAAGAACTGAGGGCTTAGTATGAATATTGGATGATTTTGCCATGTTGTTTATTTTTTCATGCAGCTATCTGATGTTGCATTGTAGTGTTTTCTTGAAAGAAAGCAATTTACTTCACTTTTGCTTTTAACATATAGAGTGTTTCTAATGCCTGTTTGGGCGTTAATTCATCCGGATTAATGGCTTTCAGGGTTTCTTCGGTTAATGAAGGCTCGGCCTCTTGCGGTTCGGGTGTAGCGGCGTGAGCGAAGAGGGGCATGGTGTCGGCCAGATTCGTTTTGTTGGCTTCCAAATCTTTTAAAATCGCACTGGCGCGGGTAATCACTGCTTTGGGCAGCCCTGCGAGTTTGGCAACGTGAATGCCGTAGGATCTATCAGCAGCACCTGCCACCACTTCATGCAAAAATACCACTTCGCCTTTCCATTCTTTCACCTTCATGCTGTGCGGCGAAAGCGCTGATAATGTCTCACGCAGGGTGGTGAGTTCGTGGTAATGCGTGGCAAACAGGGCACGACAGGCATTAGCATTGTGCAAATGCTCCACCACCGCCCATGCGATAGAAAGGCCATCATAGGTGGCAGTGCCACGACCAATTTCATCTAGAATCACCAGTGAGCGTGCGCTGGCATTGTTGAGGATCGTGGCGGTTTCCACCATTTCCACCATAAAGGTACTGCGCCCCCGCGCCAGATCATCGGCAGCGCCAACACGGCTAAATAGCTTATCTACCACGCCAATATGGGCTTCATTCGCAGGTACATAACTACCAATTTGCGCCATAATGGCAATGAGCGCGTTCTGGCGCAAAAAAGTCGATTTACCTGCCATATTCGGCCCGGTAAGCAGCCATAATCGCTGCGCCTCAGTCAAATTACAATGGTTACCCACAAAACCATGCTCGTTATTTTGCTGCAAGTGCGCTTCCACCACCGGATGCCGTCCATTCTGAATATCGAAGGCGAGAGATTCGTCAATGCGCGGGCGGCAATAAAGCTGCTGCTGTGCAAGCAGAGCGTGACTGGCGGCAACGTCTAATCCGGCCATTGCCCGTGCCGCCTGAGTAATGGCTTCCGCTGCCTCATGTGTTTTTTGCACCAGCGTTTCAAAAATCTCATTTTCAATGTGCTGTACTTTGGTGGCGGCTTCACTGATATTGCGTTCCAACTCCGAAAGTTCCACGGTGGTATAGCGCATATTATTAGCGAGGCTCTGCCGGTGAATAAAGCTTTCCAATGTTTTTTTCTCATGCATCGAGGTGATTTCTATAAAATACCCTAAAACATTATTGTGCTTTATTTTTAGGCCATTGATACCAGTCTCATCCTGATAGCGTTTTTGTAGCTGGGCGATTACGTGTCGCGCTTCGTCACGTAGATTACGAAAATTATCCAGCCCGCCATGATAGCCTTTGCGGATAAATCCACCATCACGGGCAAGGAGAGGAACATCCTCCTCCAACGCGCTACGCAGGGTATTAATTTGTTGTTCAAAATTTCCAAGGCGGCTGCGATAATGCTCCAGCAATTGCGGCAAAGGGGCAGAAACAGAGTTAAGCAATAGCTTGATTTTTTGTGCGGCCAGCAATCCACTCAGAATTGCCAGTAAATCTCGTGGTCCACCACGTCCCAGACAGAGTCGCGATAACGCCCGTTCTAAATCGGGACATTCCCGCAGGCAATCCCGGATATCATCGCGAAGATGCACCTCTTTTAACAAATACTCCACTGCATTGAGACGTTCAGTAATAAAGATTGGCTCGGTGAGGGGGGTAGAGAGATGTTGCGCCAGCAGGCGCGCCCCCGCTGCGCTGATCGTGTGATCCATTACCGAAAGCAAACTGCCTTTGCGTTGTCCGGTCAAAGTAGCCACCAGCTCCAGATTGGTACGGGTGGCGGCATCTATCGCCATAAAGTGGTTGCTGGTTTCTTTGGTTGGCGCATCCAGCCGTGGCAGGGTGAGTTTTTGCGTCAGCCGAACATAATCCAGCAGGGCGCCGCAAGCAGCAATATCAGCGCGGGTCAGGGCGCCAAAGCTATCCAGCACCGCCAGTTGATATTCTTCTTTCAGTAAGCGCTCGCCTTTGCGACTATCAAAGAAACTGGTGGGTTGTATGGTAAGTCGTGCATTATATTCGTGCCATAATTCATGATGTTCAGCATCGTGAAACAGTGGCTCGGCGATGATAATTTCTTTGGGTTGAAGCCGCGCTAATTCCATGGGCAGTGCGCGGGGCGAGAGTTCCATCACATGAAAATCTCCAGTAGAAATATCCACCCATGCCAGCGCCCAGTCATTGCTGATTTTGGCAATGGCGACCAGATAATTTGCTGCGCGGGCATCTAATAATGTGTCTTCTGTAATTGTTCCAGGAGTAACAATGCGTACCACTTCGCGGCGCACTACCGATTTATTGCCGCGTTTTTTAGCTTCGGCAGGGTTTTCGGTTTGTTCGCAAATCGCAACTTTTTGTCCTTTAGCAATAAGGCGCTCCAAATACCCGTCAGAACTATGCACCGGCACTCCGCACATGGGAATATCCTCGCCTGCATGTTTGCCGCGTTTTGTAAGTGCAATATCTAAAAGCTGCGCTGCTTTTTTTGCATCATCAAAAAAAAGTTCATAAAAATCACCCATACGATAGAACAGCATATATTCGCTATGCTGCTGCTTTATAGTCAGATATTGCTGCATCATGGGGGTGGCTTCGGCAATATGTGCCAAGGCTTTTTCTGCGCTATTGGGTGCAGTTGCCGCCTCGTTTTGCATAGTTTGCTGTGCCAAATTACTGGTTTTCATGGGGCAATTATCAATCTACAACGCGATTTTACTGGCAAATATGCGCGTTTTTCGGTTATTAGTTACTACTCACGTCACTCCTCCAAGTGCTGTGAATAGAAAATAGCCATAAGCGGGCAAACCCGCAATCGTTAAAACACAACTTAATGTGATGCACAGGAACAATTCGCATGTCCGACCAGCTCAAAATTACCGATGAAGAAGCCCTTGCCTTTCATAGTGAAGGTAAACCCGGCAAATTAGAAATTAATGCCACTAAACCACTCATGACCCAGCGCGATCTTTCGCTGGGATATTCACCTGGCGTGGCTGTCCCCTGTTTGAAGATTCAAGAAGATCCCAACAGTGCCTATGACTACACCGCACGGGGAAACTTTGTGGCGGTTATTTCTAATGGTACTGCTGTATTGGGGCTAGGAAATCTTGGCGCATTAGCTTCTAAGCCGGTAATGGAAGGGAAAGCCATTCTGTTTAAGCGTTTTGCTGATATTGATGGCATCGACATAGAAGTAGATACGGAAGACGCAGAAGAATTTATTAATTGCGTACGTTTGCTGGGCCCAAGCTGGGGCGGCATCAACCTTGAAGACATCGCCGCACCGGATTGTTTTATAATCGAGCAACGGTTGCGCGAAATGATGGATATTCCGGTATTTCACGATGACCAGCATGGTACTGCTATCATTACCGCTGCCGGAATGCTCAATGCCGCGCATTTGACCGGACGCAAGTTTGAAGATATGAAAATCGTTGTTCTAGGCGCAGGTTCTGCAGGTATTGCCTGTCTTGAACTGCTTAAAACCATGGGTGTGCAGCAGGATAATGCATTGCTGCTTGACCGTCAGGGTGTCATATATAAAGGCCGTGAAGGGGGGATGAACCAATGGAAATCTGCCCATGCCGCCAATACGGATAAGCGCACATTGGCCGATGCTATGGAGGGGGCAGATGTGTTTTTGGGTCTGGCCTCCAAAGATGCGATAACGCCCGAAATGGTAAAATCCATGGCGCCTAACCCAATTATATTTGCGATGGCAAATCCCGATCCCGAAATTCGCCCCGAAGTGGCCAAAGAAGTTCGCCCTGATGCAATTATTGCGACCGGACGCTCCGATTATCCCAATCAGGTAAACAATGTGATGGGCTTTCCTTACATTTTCCGTGGGGCGCTGGATGTTCGCGCTTCTCAGATTAATGAAGCCATGAAAATTGCTTGCGCTGAAGCCTTGGCGAAACTGGCGCGTGAAGAAGTGCCAGATGAAGTAACCGCAGCTTATGGCCGCAAAATGAAATTTGGACCGGATTATATCATTCCCGCACCGTTTGATCCGCGACTTATCACCACCATTCCAGCCGCAGTAGCGCAGGCTGCAATGGATTCTGGTGTGGCACGTAAGCCTATCGAGAATATGCATAAATATAAGCAAGAGCTGCAAGCGCGTCGCGATCCGACGGCCAATACCATGAGCCTGATGTTTGATAAACTGAAGGCGCAGCCACAGCGTATGATCTTTGCCGAAGGTGAGGAGGAAAAAGTTATTCGTGCAGCGATTCAATGGCGCGATAACGGATATGGCGAGCCTATTTTGGTTGGGCGTGTTGAAAAAATCGAAGAAGCTATGAAAATTATGGGCGTGACCGATGCGGAAGGTATTCGTATTGCTAATGCTTTGGTGGATGACGAACATGTGGAAGATTACATCGAGTTTTTGTACAAAAAACTGCAGCGGCAAGGCTTTTTGCACCGTGATATTGTGCGCATGGTTAAAAACGATCGTAACATCTTTGCCTCGTGCATGTTGGCGTGCGGGCAGGGCGATGGCATGGTAACAGGCCTTACCCGTAACTATACCCGCTCATTGGAGAATGTGCGCATGGTGATTCCAGCGCGTAATAACGATGTGGTGTTTGGCCTTTCGGTGTTGATGGCCAAAGGGCGTACGGTGTTTATTGCGGATACTACTGTGAATGAATTACCTGATGCGGAAGAGCTGGCAGATATTGCCATCGCTTCGGCAGAAAAAGCCCGTCAAATGGGACAAGAACCCCGTGTGGCATTATTATCGTTCTCGAATTTTGGTAATCCAATGCGCGAAAAAGCACAACGCATACGTGATGCTGTCAAGATTCTGGATGAGCGTAAAGTAGACTTTGTGTATGAAGGGGAAATGTCGCCAGACGTGGCATTAAGCAAAGAAATGCTGGCGCTTTATCCTTTTAGTCGTTTAAAAGAACCTGCGAATGTGCTGGTGATGCCTGCGTTGCACTCGGCGGCCATTGCCTCCACCATGCTGCACGAGCTGGGAGATGTTTCGGAAATTGGTCCTATATTGATGGGTTTGGAAAAACCTGTGCAGATTACGCCTATGGGATCCAGTGTTTCTGAGGTGATTACACAAGCGGCATTGGCTGCGATTGATGCTATAGAAAATCGTAAGCAAACCGAACTGTTGCCGCTGGAGCCAGCAAAAAAAGTAGCGGGTTAAATTTTTGCTCCGCAGAGAATAAAAAGACGGGGGCTTAGGCTCCCGTTTTTTGTACTTCCGTAAAGTTTTAGCTTTTTTTAAATTAATAATTAAGAAATGTTATGAGTTGTGTTATATTATACACTCTCTAGATGGTAATTAGTTATAGGAGATGCTTTATGAGTGATGGTAAGCCAGACGTGGAAACTGCAATAAGAAATCGCGATACTGCTGCTTTATTAGAGGTTGTTACAGCTAATAATGAAAAGCGAGAGCAGCAAGCCGGTGTAGATCGTCCTGTTGAAGGTCCTCATACCGCAGCTCTTGCTAAAGCTGAAGTTGCTAATAATGAAAAAAAATTAGCTGGTGCTGGTGCGCGCACACCTTAATTTCCTGATTTATAGTG
>JAKUPQ010000016.1 GCA_022450665.1 Alphaproteobacteria bacterium
ATTAAAAACGACCATTCAAAAGGCATACCGCGCTTTTTGCACATGGCAGTTATTTGCTCGAATTTCCCATCGGGCAATGATCCTGTATCATGGAACAACCGCCCAACAAGGGTAGATTTGCCATGATCAACATGCCCAACAATGACAATTTTCATTTGTTCGGCACGGGTGCTTGCCGGCACTTCTTGAGGTTTGGCTAAAGTTTGGGTCATAACAATCTATTTCGTATATTTTGCAATATTTTCATTGAGGGCATTTTGAATATCATCGCGCTGCTTTTGCGTACAATCTTTACTTACCATATTATATGCCTCTACCTGTGCGCCGCCATGATAACCCGCCAGAAAAATCATATCGAGTTCGGTGGTTTTCTGTTTGCGCTTCGCGGCAAGATAGGCATCGTAATGCGGTTGCCAATCCAAGCCGCATGCTTGCGCAACGCCTGATAATTCCCCCACCTTCACCGCCTCATCAATAACCGGCTGGGCGATGCCTTCATCAACCGGTGTACCCGAGGGCGTGGTTTCTGGTGCTGTTGCCAAGGCAATCAGGCTTGCTGCTATCAAAATCATACGGTTAAATCCTTGAACATTATATAGGCATCGTCGTATCGGGTTTGCTTATAATGATAGCCACCCGGAATTGTGCCTATGGTTACAAACCCCAAGCTACGCCATAATTTTACCGCCACCGTATTGGTCGCCACTACAAAGTTAAATTGAATGCCGCGAAAACCCCGCTCCCGCGCGCGCTCGATAGATTTTACTCCCAATTTGCGACCTATACCGCGATTTTTTGCTTCAGATGCCACAACATATCCGCCATTCGCAACATGACTGCCAAGACCAAATTGGTTGCAACGTTGATAAAACGCACCCAAAATCTGGTCAGCTTCTTCAAGCACCCAAAACTCATTGTCCAACCCACCGAACCAATAGGCTTTGACTTCATCATCACTGGCGTCACCACGCAGGGTAAACCATGCTTCATCGGCAATATTCTCTCGCAGCATAGAAGCTACGTTCTCATACTGATCTACAGATAGTTTGCGCCATGTTTGGGCGTTTTCAATACTCACATATACCCCGCTTCACGCAGACGCTCAAAGCTGCTTTCGTCTTCATCAGCGCCCATAGGGCGGCCACTGCGCTCTGAAACTTTAGTCGTACGCAGTTCGGTAATAATTTTTTCCAGCGTGTCCGCTTCGCTTTCCAGCGGCCATGTTATTCCTTTTTCGCCTAAGCTGCGAAAACGCATCATTTTGCCGCCAAAGTCGCGCCCTTCAAGGCTGTGATATGGCTTTGCGTAATATAATGGCACAATGGGAATGGATTCACGTTGAATATACAGCCAGATATCCAGTTCTGTCCAATGCAGTAGTGGATGAATGCGTAAACTTGTGCCGGGCGCAAAATCTGTTTTGAACTGATCCCAAAACTCGGGTGGCTGGTCTTTTACATCCCATGTACCTTCTTGCCCACGCGGGCTGAACACCCGTTCTTTAGCGCGTGTTCCTTCTTCGTCGCGGCGAATACCCGCAAAAATACCTGTAAAGCTATGCTGTGCCAGTACATCACGCAGCCCCAGCGTTTTGCGTGAGGCAACCCGCGCAGAATGCGGCAACGAAGCGTCTGTTTCTTCGATAGGCGGGCAAATGGGCGAAATAAGGTTAATGCCCCATTCTTTTACATAGCGATCGCGAAACGCATAAACTTCATCCATTTCTAGCTCGGTATCGCAATGAATCAGCGGAAACGGCACTTGCCCAAAAAATGCTTTACGTGCCAGCCATATCATTACATTACTGTCTTTGCCAAAAGACCACAGCATCGCCAGCTTATCAATTTTATTAAAGGCCTCGCGGAAAATATAAATGCTCTGCGCCTCGAGCTTGTCGAGATGGCTTAATGTGTCGGCAGGGCTTGCAGAAGAATGTAATGTCATACAGTGCGGCTTTCATGCAGCATATAAGGGCTAAACCATGTTTTTAACTGCTTTGCAGATCAACATCAAGTAAATTATGCATAGCTGATATGTATATACAAATTACAAATGTATATACATTTTCAGGCAATGAAAAACCGCCCCACATTTCTGTGCGGGCGGTTCTTACCTACCACTTACATCACACGCTATTAATATATTGTAAACAGGTACATCGCTATTGCTGCAGATGAGAAAAATCCGGAAACAGCGATGTATTTTATCACATCAGGAAATTTAGAAACTTTTGTCTGGGCGGTCATGGGTTGCATGTTCAACCTCTCATCCTTCGCAAATTTAATTGTGCATTGCTTATTTTTTCATACTAACACTTATATATTACCAGAAAGTTAAGCGAATGGAAATTTTTTATCTAAAATTTATATGTTGCATAACAAAATTTACTTGTTACTTGGCTTCCAGATAACTACGTAGCGATGCTACTGCACCGGCAAATTCTTCGCAAATAGTACGATGTAACGCTACTGCTTTTGTACTGCAAGTGTTGGATTGCACATCTTCGGCACAAGCAACCTCCAGCTCCTTTGACATATCATGAATCCCCTGTAGCCCCACCTGTCCCGATGAAGATTTAAGTGAATGTGCGTGTTTTTGCGCTTGTGCAGGTTGATTATTTGCCAAAAACTCCTTTAATTCGGTTAAATAAATAACGGATTGCTCAACCTGCTCATCAACAATCTCAAAGTACCCCTCCCCTAAAATTCCAAAGAGGTCATCGATTATTTCGACATTGAGATCATGTGCGGTTACAGTCATTGCTCACTCAACCCAGTGATTATTTTTTGTACTTCTTGCGCTACTCTTGGTATAAGCTGCTTTATTTTCATTGGTATTGCAATAAAATGCAACTTCAAATTTTTACATTCACTTCGAATTCAACTCATAAAAACCTAAACTAAATTGTAGCTACATTATGGATACCACAGCAATTGCCAGCATTCTAATAAGTTTATGTGCCGTCTTTGGCTATATTAATTTACGCTTTATCAAGCTTCCTACTGCGATTGGCATTATGATGCTGGCGCTTGTTTTATCGCTGGTTATCTTGCTATTGCCATTTATTGGCATTGATATCACCGAACAGGTGGAATCCTTTATGCGTAGCATTGATTTTCCACAAACGCTGCTGGAAGGAATGTTGAGCTTCCTGCTTTTTGCTGGTGCGCTACATGTTAAACTGGATAACCTGCGCGAACAAAAATGGGTAGTGGCGCTGCTTGCAGGATTTGGCACGGTATTTTGCGCAAGCTGTGTTGCTGGGCTGGTGTATTTTCTTTTTCCTTTCTTTGGCATGGATATTCCATTTATATACGCCATGCTATTCGGCGCGCTCATTGCTCCAACTGATCCGGTGGCGGTGATGGCAATTTTGAAAAAGGCCGGAGTAGAAAAATCACTCGAAACCAAAGTTGTGGGTGAATCACTATTCAATGATGGCATTGCCGTGGTGATATTTATTGTATTGCTACATATTCTCGATGGAGAAGACCCTAGTTTTGGTGGGGTTAGCCTGCTTTTTTTAGAAGAAGCTGGCGGCGGCGCGTTGCTGGGTTTGGTGCTTGGCTATATCACCTATCGTTTACTAGCCACCATAGACAATTATCAGGTTGAAATTTTGCTCACACTCGCTCTTGTAATGGGGGGGTATGAGCTTGCTTCGCTCATACATGTATCTGGCCCTATTATGGTGGTAGTTGCCGGCTTGCTAATAGGCAACCAAGGGCGCTCTTTGGCCATGAGCGATCACACACGTGAAAACCTCGATAACTTTTGGGAGTTATGTGATGAGTTTTTGAACGCGGTGCTTTTCTTGCTGATTGGCTTAGAAATATTTATTCTGGGTAACGATTTAGAGGCCTACGAGGCAGGCATATTAATGATTCCGCTGCTGTTAATAATAAGGCTGGTATCGATCTGGCTGCCCATATCTGCACTCAAGCTTAGACGCAGTTTTAGCAAAGGTACTATTCGCATTCTCACATGGGGTGGATTGCGCGGTGGCATTTCCGTGGCACTGGCATTATCACTGCCCGAATCGCCTGAGCGCGACTTTATTTTAGTGGTAACGTATTGTATTGTGGTGTTCTCGATAATTGTGCAAGGTCTAACGATTGGTAAAGTGGTCGAGCGTTATGGCAAATAATACGCAATGCGCTTAGCACGGCACCCAGATAGATGTAACCATTTCCAACACCTTTTCATCGCGCTGGTTAAATGTTTCCATCCGATACCGCACAATCCCATGGGTGGGTTTCGATTGCGAATGCCGCTTGTCCATAATGGTGATGACTGCGCGTAGCGTGTCACCCGGAACTACGGGCTTTGGCCATTTGACCGAATCCAGCCCCAATCCCACTAGCCCTCCGGCAACACGATTAAGTTCCGAGCCGGCTTTTAGCCGCATGGTGATTGCCGCCGTTTGCCAGCCACTGGTTACCAGTTCACCAAAGGGGCTATTTTGTGCGGCCTTTTCATCTATATGAAAATATTGTGGGTCGTATTCTTTTGCAAAATTAATCGAGCTTTCTTTTGTTACCGTATAATTTTCGGTAGTAAATTCCTGCCCAACCTCTAAGTCGCCAAAATATAACTCTGCTGCCATAACATATATGCTCCGCTAAGATTAGTAGAAGCATACAAAATAAAGCCGCCATCATGCAAGACTATAACAAAAAACTCCGTGAGTGAGTTTTTATAGTCAAGCACAGTCAGTTGCATTATAACTACATTATGGATGCGCCACAGAAAAAAAATATCGAAGCTGCCCTACCATTCGCTCCGCTGGATATCTCGCAGAATGTTGTCATTCTCACAGGGGCGGGCATATCTGCCGAATCGGGACTGAAAACCTTTCGTGACAGCGGCGGCTTATGGGAAAATCATCGCGTTGAGGATGTTGCCACGCCGCAAGGATTTGAGCGCAATCCAAAACTTGTGCAACGATTTTATAACTTACGCCGCCAACAGCTGAACGAAGTAGAGCCAAATTTGGCACACGCCGCGCTTGCAGAGATGGAAAAACGCTGGAAAGGCAATTTTCTACTCGTAACGCAAAATGTTGATAATTTGCACGAAGTCGCTGGAAACCGCCATATTTTGCATATGCATGGCGAGTTGCAAAAAGTGAGTTGCCAGCGCAGTTTAGAAATTTTTACGTGGAAAGAAGATGTCACCGCAGAAACGTTATGCCCCTGTTGCAAACTGCCGCATACACTGCGTCCTTACATCGTATGGTTTGGTGAAATTCCGTTATATATGGACATTATTGGCCAAGCATTAATGGAGTGTGATGTGTTTATCGCTATCGGCACCTCTGGGCAGGTCTACCCCGCCGCAGGATTTGTGCAAGAAGCCAAATATCACGGAGCAACTACCATCGAATGCAATATGGAGCCTTCGCATAACCCTGCATTCGATCATGGGGTATATGGCCGAGCAACCGAGCGTGTTATGGCGCTGTCAAAACACCACAGCAAAAAATAACCTACCGCTTCTTCATGTCCGCGCACAGTTAACTATAATTTTCTCCGAGGCTTCTATGATTAAATTCAGCACTGTTTCAAACTGCTCTGCCCCTGCATAATATGGATCAGGAACATCTTGCGTATGAGTGATACCAGCATATTCCAGATACATCGCAATAAAGGCTTTACTATTAGCAGGCGCATTATGGTGCAGCCACGCCAAATGGGTAGCATCCATCGCCAGAATCACATCGAATATTTCATAATCTTCGGGTGACACCTTTCGCGCCACCAGCTTTGTCATATCCACGCCGCGCTTACGGGCAGCGGTAATGGTGCGCGCATCAGGGGACTCGCCAATGTGATAGCCATGTGTACCCGCCGAATCACAATAAATATGTGATTGTGACGTGGCATCCAATTTAGCTAGTTGCGCAAGAAACATCGCTTCGGCAGTAGGAGAGCGGCAGATATTTCCGGTGCAGACAAACAAAATTTTCACAGCATTTTCCTTATTGATTCACTACTTCTATTGGTACAAAATACCGTAATGAACGCAAGACTTTTTCTTGGCATTACTCTGCCGCCATCCTTATGCAAACAGCTTGCAAATTTGCCCGAACTACCGGCACATTGCAAACCCACTGCCCCGCATAACTATCACCTGACGCTGGCTTTTATTGGTGAAGTAGATCGCGATCTTATTGATATAATTCACCCTGCAATGGCCGACATAAACGCTTTTGACTTCCCGCTGGCTGTACGGGGATTGGGGCGATTTGACCACCGCATATTATGGGCAGGCCTCACCAGCCATAGCCACTTGCACGATTTACACCAACGTATTCTATCTGCGCTGGATGCTGCGCATATTCCTTTCGATTTCAAGCCCTATAAGCCGCACATAACATTGGCGCGTTTGCGAAATTCGGTAGATAAGGAAGCTGTAGAGGCTTATATAACCGCAAATGCTGATTTACAGAGTTCAAGCTTTATGGTTGAGCAATTTCACTTATATGAATCCGTTTCTACCGCGCATGGGGTGCAATATACCCCCATCGCCAGCTATGAACTCAAACATATCTAGCAGGTTGGCAGCGGTTGCGGCAAGGAGCGCTGCAACATAAAGTAACCTAAGCAATCCGTAATAACTGCTTGCTTGTCTTTAGTGAACATGGAAGGCACAACGTCGCGTTTCATACGAATTTCCTGCCCTTTGTAATAGATATATTCCTCTGCCACTTCTACACCATTGTTATCAACAACCGACAGGCAGACATTCGGATTAAAACGCCAGCCCAATAAAGCATCTTTTGGTTGTTGCACAAAGTTCAAATGCTCAAAATTATCTGGAAAACGAAAATCCACTTGCGCATTATCATTTCCGAAGTCAAAAATTGCATTTTTAGGTAGTTTCACCCGCACTTTAGATTCATATATATCTACATTTTCAGGATGCAACGGCTCGGTTATAAGGTCTTTTGCCAAAAGTGCAGATTCCAGCAATTCAAAAGCATGTTCCACCCCATGCCATTCCCCAGAAAGCCCACATTCCACCGTAATTGCAGGGCAAAACCGGCCAAAGGCGTTTGCTAATACTTCGTGAGGCTCGGTAAAATATACCAATGTTCGGCTGAACATACGCGCCAAATTAAGCGTTTGCTTGTCTAGAAAATTCACGCAACCATAATGCGGATTTGCTCCGGTGTTATTATGAATGTCTATTGCCGCAAATAGCGATTGTGATTGCGCATATTTCAGCACGTAGCGCGCCAGTGCATGTTCTTCACTGTCGCCTTGTCCGTCCCAAATGCGGTTATAGTCTTTTTGCCCGGGCATAAGGCGGCAATTGTAATGTGCTGCCCTGACATTACCTATAAACAACAGCAATGCGCGTGGCAGAGGTGCATTGGTTTTTTGATATTTTTTGAGCAAGGCCTGTATGGCAAACAACCCACTATGCTCGTTGCCATGAAGCAGGATATAAACGAATCGCGGGGCTTTTTTTTCCCCGTCTATATGAATTAACGCTGGGCCGCCCAATAACTGTTCCATATGCCGTGGCAGGGCATCCAAAAACCCTTCCGGTAATTGATTAAGCACGTGTGGCTGCATAACATCCTCTTAATAATACTGAATTAAATCTGCCATAAATGCACAGGAATATTTGTGGCTTGCTGCTTAATGTAAGTGCCTGTCATTGCTGCAAAATCAGTGCCATGTTCGGCAATATAGGCTTTTTGCCATGCTGCGCCCGTCTTGCCGTTTTTTATGCGTGGGGCTAAAATATTATCTATATATTCAACAATACTTGCCTCATCTATGTGCAAGGCTTCCAGCCCTTGGCGCGCTAAGGGTATCAATACCTCAGCGCATAGCTGCTGCAAATTATGGGTTGCCCCATCCAGCCATTGCACATTAGCAGCTAAGCCATATTTTGCGGCATCATAAAAATTATCTTTCGCTTGTGCAAATGCCAACATGGTCTCAGGTGGAGTGTTTTGTGTTGCCAGCGCATGGGTTAGCCCAAGATAAAACGCGATATTTGCCATTGTATCGCTTATGGTAGGCCCTGCCGACATAGTGCGATGCTCAATCCGCAGGCTTGCTTTGCCAGTTTTGCTATCAAACCCCACCAATGGCCGGTTCCAGCGCCATATTGTGCCATTATGCAAACGTAGATGCGGTAAGGTTTTTTTGTCTTCCTCCAGCGTCACTGGCAAAATAGGCGGGTAGCCGGAAAGATTTTCGGCAAAAGCCTCAAACAATGAATCTTGCGCATAACCACTACCAAATCCCACCCTACCTATTACTTTACCCTCTTTATCGCGCAAATTACCGCTGGGAACAGCACGCTCAAATACAGCAATACGCGTTTCTTCCCATAGTGCGCGCCCATATAAATACGGCGCATTAGCTGAAATCGCCACACAGGCTGCCGAGGCTATAATCGAAGCGTTATAGGTGCGCACTGCCGCCCTTTGCCCCACCTGAAAATGCACTTGAAGCGATGTGGCTGCCGCCTCCAGCATAATATCTGCCTGCTCAACATGCAGCGATTCTCCTTCATCTATATGAAACGATAGCGGGGTGTTGCCACGCATCGAAAAAAGCTGCTGGTTCAGGGCATGGTATCGGTTAGAAATCGCCATAACATTTTTGGTGAGCATCTGATCGCGCAAGGTTGGGATAATGCCAATCGCCACCGCATGTAGCCCAAGATTTTCGGCGTTTCTAACACAGTCGTCCCATGTAGCGCTTAATTCTTTTGCTATATGCAACAGCGCCTTACCATCGCTATTTAATGTTTGTGGTGTATTGTTCAGCTCAAAATTATATTGCGATAATTCTGGCCCCACCAACGGATCACTTAGCTTTGCGATAAAGTTTTCATATTCGGCTACGGGTGCAAAATTTTTGTCTACCAGCCACGCTTCAAGTTCCATTCCCACCATGGGCTGCGCTTGGGCAAATAGCTGAGTGTCAAACATGCCCTGCAACAGTGCTGTTTCAGCGTCTAATTTTTGTTGAAATTCAGCAAAATCATGTTCACTGAATGCAGCGCTGTCTATTTCCTGCCCCATATGCATCCTATTAGTCTGGGTTGTAGTATGTGTTTACAATGCGCATATCCCTGACAAAGTCAAATCCTGTTCATCACTTCCATATAGACACAGCGCCGCTTTGCACAGTACCATGCAGCTATGAGCTTCATGATATTTGACCATTCGCAACATCCGGCAGCGCAACTTCGGTGGATATATATCGACTTCAATAGTTACTTTGCCAGTGTTGAACAACAGCTTAACCCGCAATTGCGCGGCAAGCCTGTTGTGGTGACGCCAGTAGACAGCGATTTTACATCGGCTATTGCCGCAAGCTATGAAGCAAAAGCCTTTGGCATAAAAACCGGCACGCCCATTCATGAGGCCAAGCGGTTATGTAAGGATGTGATATGTGTGCTGGCCAACCACGAAAACTATGTGTCATTTCACAACCGCATTCGCAGCGAAGTAGAAAAACACATCCCCATCACCAAAGTATGCTCTATAGATGAAGTGGCGTGTCGGTTAATGGATAACGAAACCGCCCCCGAACGCGCCATTGAAATCTCCATGGCTATCAAGCGCGGCCTTGCTGAAAATATTGGCGAAGCTGTCACATGCTCTATCGGCATAGCGCCCAATATGTTTTTAGCCAAAGTTGCCGGAGAAATGCAGAAACCTGACGGGTTAGTTGTGTTGCCGCTGGCCGATTTGCCCGGCCCTTTGCTAAGGCTTAAGCTCAATGATATTCCAGGTATTGGCCGTAATATGAACGAGCGGTTACATCGCAAAGGCATCAGCAATATGCAGGGCTTATGGAAACTCAGCCCCCTCGAATTGCGCAAAGCCTGGGGCAGCGTTTGGGGCGAGCGTATGTGGTATTATCTGCGCGGTGCCGAATTGCAAGAACAACCCACCACACGTCGCAGTATAGGCCACAGCCATGTACTATCCCCTGAAGTGCGGCCGCCAGATAAAGCACGTTTGGTGGCACGTCGGCTAACCTTAAAAGCAGCAAGTCGATTGCGGCGTATGAACTTTTATGCCGCATATTTTAGTGTATCTGTGAGGTTAGAAAATGGCAGACGCCATTTTGCCGAAAGCCATTGTTATCGTGCGCAAGACAGCCTTACTTTTTTACACCTGCTTGATAAACATTGGCAGGAAATTGCTGCGCAAATAGGTACAGAACGGATAAAAAAAGTTTCAATAAACATGCAACATCTTGTGGATGCTAACGACTTGCAGCCGGAACTTCTGCCGGAATTGCCTGAGCAAGATCTGAAATCTCGCAAAAAATGGGAAAGCATGTCGCAAGCTTTGGACAAAATCAACCAACGCTATGGCCGTGACACCATTTCTATTGGCGGCGAAACCGACCAGAAAAAAGGATTTACGGGAACAAAAATTGCGTTTACGCGTATTCCGGATGAAGAAGAATTCAGAGAATAAAACACCTAATGACAGCAAATATTTTACATGAAACCGAGCGTTTAAAGCTTATCGAAGAAGATGGCTGGCAATATGTACAGCGCAAAAATGCCAGCGGCATCGTTATCATGGTCGCCGTTACTTCTGAAAACGCACTTGTTTTGGTAGAGCAATATCGTACGCCAGTACATGCGCGAGTGCTGGAGCTTCCTGCCGGAATAGCAGGTGATATTAACGCCAGCGAAACATTGGCAGTGGCGGCCAACCGCGAACTGGAAGAAGAAACGGGTTATTATGCCCATGATGCAACATTGTTGTTCGAAGGCAGTGTATCGCCCGGACTTGCTAGCGAAACTCTGACGTTTTTCTATATGAACAAATTAGAAAAACGCGGCAGCGGTGGCGGGGTGGATGACGAAAACATTACGGTACATCATGTGCCATTGGCCGAAGCCGAAGCTTTTTTTACGCAGTTTCGTAACAACGGCGGAATGGTAGATTGCAAAGTTTATACGGGATTGCACTGGGCGCAGCAACAGTGCAAGGCTTAGCGGGTATAGCTGGCTTGCTGATCTTGGCCAGACAACAAGCGCGATTGGTGGCTATCAGCTGGCGGCTGCGAAAAACCGCCCCGCGCCACTTCATTGGCAATAATTTCACCAAAGCGGCCATCCACCTCATGCTGTGGCATTTCATCGTGCTGCGGTTTTAGGTTACGGAAAATTTGTTCTTTCGCTGCCTTCTGATACTTTTGCACCAGATTCTCGCTATCTTCTTTCACACGATCTTCGGCCAGCTCGCAAAACTTTTCGTTCACCACATTAGCGTAGCGTATCACCGCTTCGGCAGAGGCGCGCTGGTATTGCTTTTCTTCATCATTCCACTGCAGCATTTCACCTTCACGCAAGGAATCATCGTTACCAAGCACCGTAAATTGATTGCCGTTTTTGCCTTCAACCGGCACACCATGAATTGCAAAACCTGCATTTGCCGCCTGATCGTTCATAAATTCAGACATGGCGCGTAGTTGCTTGCGATCAAGCACTTTATCTTCCGGTGCAACATAGGTAAGCACATCCAGATTATTAGCGTTGTCTTGCAGCATACTATGCACAAAACCCAAGCTAATCACCGCATCGCTCAATGTGCTAACAGGCTTATGTAATGCGCGCTCCATCACATCTTCTACCGCTTCACCATTTTTCCCTGCATTGAGTGCGTTAAAAATACGGGTGGAATTATCCACCATCTTCGCGCCAATCTCATCGCAGAATTGTTTCATCAATTCGTGGTCGGCATCTTCGCGCAATTCTCTTGGTTTAGCCGCAATGCGTGGAATATCTTTAAATTCATCTTTCTTTTCGAGGGCAAGCATATCGGCATGAATCTGGTTGGATTCCACCATTTTATTGCGCATATCCCCATCCAGCTCACCGGCGCTGGTAATCGCACCTTCAATCAAACTTGATGCAAGGTTAGTTTCGTTGATGATATGGCGGCGGCGTAATACGGTTTCGTTAATAGCCTCTTTTGCCGTTACCAGACCTTTACTATACAACACCGGATATACAGCCGTCTTAAATGCGGCAGAATATAAACCCGACCGTGAGAACAGATCTTCTTGGTGCTGTAATTTATTGTATACCAGCCCGGGTAAAAGACAAGATACGGCCTCTCCTTTAGAGCGACCAAACAATTTGCGCACTTCGTGCTTAACTTCTGGATGCTCAAGGTTTTGTTTAATATTCTCACGCAAACTGCTTGGCTTGCGCTTCACTTTATCCTGCCATTTGCCAGTTAGATCTTCTGAAACTTCTGCTTTATCTTTTAGCTGCGACTCTAGCGTGGATTTTTCATTGCCTATATCATAATGCAATGTACCAAACAGTGAGTCTTCAATCTTACCGAGATATTCCTCACTATGTTTGCCTTTTACGGCAAAAAGCAGATTATCAATATCGACATATTTTTTTAGCTCTTCGCTCGCAACATTGGCATAGCGAATGAGGGTTTCTTCGCTGGCGGCTTCTAATTTTCCGGTCTTTTTGTTGCGCTCCACTAACTCACCGGCCTCAACGCCGTCTACTTCGCCTTCTTCAGCAACCGATAAACCCGCAGATTTTGCCTGCTTATCTACAAAGTTACCAAGTTTTCTTAAATCGCCATGTTTAATTAAAAGCTGACTAGGATCGACATATTCCATCGAGGCGGTTTTATCAGCATTAACCTCAACAAAGCTCTGCACATAGGCCAGAGAAATCATTGCATCTGCCATATTCTCAGCTGGACGACGCAGCACGCGTGTGACCACCTCGTCCATGCTCGACACTCTGTCGGGTTTTACATCCACTCCATAAGGCGACAGCGCTTCTTCTGCCATAGAAAGACAAACTTCGCTCAGCTCTTTGTAATATGCACCCAGCACTTCGTAATCTTCTTCGCTTCGGTCTTGAGGTTTTTTGGCCGAAATTTCCGGCAAACGCTCTTTATACACGTCTTTTTTCATCAAATCCTGAATAGCAGGATGTGGCCCATCCATCGCCTCCATACGCTCCGCTACTTCCGGTGCGTGACGATGTCCGGCTTTAATGGCGGCAGTTAATACCGTATCTGCCCGCTCTGCTGCATCCAGTGCAAATCCTTTTGGCACATGGTATAACTCTTGCGATGCCACCGTACCTATAGAGGCCGCTATAGGCGCGGTAAACAAACGAAATGTGCTTGATTTCAAGTTACTTACAAAGTCTTCTTTATCCAAAAGTGGATTGAGTTTTTCTGTAATGATGGGATCGCCATCATCATCAAGCACTTTGCGCCCCTTATCGTCCAGCGCATACATAGCTGAAGGGCCGAAGGTAGAACTCAGCTTTTTTCCATCGCTTCCAGCGGCTTCCATCAGGTTATCCAGCCCCTTACCTTCACGCAGGAAGCTTTTAAGCGCCTCGTCCAGAACTTTTACGGGATAGCTCACCAATTGCCCTGCCACGGCACGTCCAAAGAGCTTTTGATTTTCGAACATGGCTTGTGGGCGCGTTATGTGTTTTGCAGCAACGGTAGCAACGCTACCCACGCCCTTCATCATGTCTATGGGCGATGTATGGCGTCCTTTATCCCACACATCTTTCAGCTTGTCTTGAAACTGCGAAACGCTGGATCCCTTAGGATGATGCTTATCCCACACAGGAATCGGCGCGGGCGCAGGATCTTCTTGCGAGCGTGAAATAGATTCTTCGATCTCATCAAAGTGTTTATCGACATAGCGCAGCATATTCTCGATTTTGCCGCCCAGTTCGGTATTGATATAACCATGAATAGCATTCGCAAACGACATGGTTTCAGCCTGCGTCAATTTTTCGTGGCCGGTGATCTCGCCAGTTTTTGGATTATGCGTTTGCTTAACCATCATGCCTTCTGGCACATCATCAAACGGGCGTGGGTTGTTGTTTAATGATACATTAGGTATAAACCCACGGCTATCCATTTGCTTTTCAACAAAATCTGAAAGCTTTACCGCATCTTCCGGCGGCATGAAGATATCGCTTTGCGGTATATACATTTCGGTGCCAAGCGGGGTTGCAGCATCTACCATTACCGCTGCTACAAAACCCGAAAGGATTTGCGCCTGACGTGGAGTGGTAATGCTGTCTAAGCGTATCACATCGCGAATATAACCTGAGGCTTCATTGCCATCGCCCCGCGCTTCGGCCTTGGCACGCGCTTCGGGATCGCGGATTTTATCATAGGCCTCACGCATATCGGCTTTTTCTTCGCACAACGCCGACATCGCAGACAGATGGTTTTGTAATTTCGCTACATTTGTAGGGCTCATATCCAAACGCCCATGCACAAACTCATCAAGCAAACCACTGGCCTCGGCGGAATGGTTCACCAAATCATAAACCGCATGTGAGCGGCCATCTTTAATTTCTTCGCTGAGTTTTTTTGGAGCGTTGTCAAACGATTCTGCTGCCATGCCAAAGCCTTCTAAGGCACGGGAGGCATTATGCACATCACGGAAATCTTTGTTGTTGCTATAGGCAAAAGCGAAAGAGCGCACAAACTGCCCGCCACCCGCACCGATGAGTGCATCATCAATAAAGCGCCATGCCGCAGCATCAAACTCGACTTTTTTAACTTTTTTCTGGCTAACAGGATCGCGCTGGATCAGATCCGGACGCAGCAAATCGTTTTGAATTTGGGTCAGGGGGTAATTTACGATGGCATTAAAGAGCCTGCGTTTAGTTACAAGCTCAGTCTGAAACCGCTGCTCATGGTTATATGCAGCGAACTCCCACCTATCCTGCCACTGATCTAATACGCTCATTCATGCTCCACATGGGGGCTGTTTCTGATACAATATCATATTCTATTATATCCGAAATGCGTCTTGAAAGACACGGGATAATTAAGCCTGAACAAGACTCAAACAGCAGTTTTCTGCCTTTTTCAGGTAACTCCTACCTGAGCAATATAGCAGAAAACTACATATACTACTTGTAAAAAATCATGATAGTTTTGTTACAATCCACAGGCGGAAATAGGCACCTACCCTATAAAAACGGCATCAGGAAATTGATTTTTCGGCACAATGTCTATTGCAGCGCAATATTCCATTGTTTAAAATAACAACATGACAATTGAAAAAGCTACATTTGGTGCCGGATGTTTTTGGGGTGTGGAAGAAGCTTTCCGCAATGTGAACGGCGTTGCCGGAACGCAAGTAGGCTATACTGGTGGAGTCATAGACGACCCTGAATATAAGCAGGTTTGCAGTGGAAAAACTGGCCATGCCGAAGTGGTGGAAGTCACGTTTGATACAGAAATTATTGCCTATGCGCAACTGCTTGACATTTTCTGGAATCTGCATGACCCCACAACATTAAACCGGCAAGGCCCTGATGTGGGTTCGCAATATCGCTCCATGATATTCACCCATTCGTTGGAGCAAAAAGAAGCGGCTAAACTATCCAAGGCATCTGCACAAAAACAATTTAAAAAGCCAATAGTGACGCAAATTCTTCCTGCGCCCGCCTTTTGGCCAGCAGAAGAATATCACCAAAAATATTTGTTAAAACGCGGATACGGCGTGTGTCGCAGCTAACTACTAGCTGAACAATCATTCAATATCGCAAAAAGCTTTTGTTTAGTATGAGCATCTGCAAACGACACCTCAATCGCTTTACGGGTGATTCCTGTTAGCTCTGCATCCGTAAAACCAAAATCGTTTTTTGCTGTCATATATTCCTGTGCCAGATTCGTCCAGAAAAATGGAGGATCGTCCGAATTCAAGCTGCCCACCACCCCTGCATCATAAAGCTTACGCAATGGATGCGCCGCGAAATCCGGATATACCGATAAAGCGATATTACTATTTGGGCATATTTCAAGGCTGATATTTCTTGCTGCCAGCGTTTTAACCAAATCAGCATCTTCAATGCTACGCACACCATGGCCAATCCGCGTTACAGGCAATGCTTCGATGGTATCTCTAACGCTTTGTGCGCCAGCTACCTCGCCCGCATGCGCGGTGCAGCCCAAGCCCAGTTTTTCATCTGCAATGGCAAATGCTGGCGCAAAATCTGCCGGATGGTGCATCAGTTCATTTCCTGCCAAGCCAACACCCACCACATAAGGATGGGGATTTTTTTCGACGGTGCGCATTAATTCCAATGCGGTTTGCGGCCCTAAATGGCGTATCATACAAATAATAAGCCTCGCCTCTATGCCGCTGTCTTTTCTCGCCTTATCCACCCCTTCGGCTACAGCATTTACATAGGTCATATACTCCATGCCAAACATAGCGGGAATATCGGGCCCCAATGTTAATTCTGCATAGATTGCGCCTTCTTTTGCAATCGACATCAGATATTCATAGGTGACATCCACATAATCCTCAGTGGTACGGATTACGCTGGAAGCGGCATCATAACTGTTTAAAAATTCCGGAAATGTAGACCAGTTATAATCGCCCTTAGCATTAAATATACCCTCAGGCAAAGGCATGGTATTGCGTGCCGCAAGCTGTTTGGCTAATTGCGGACTTACCGTACCCTCCAAATGCACATGCAGCTCCGCTTTTGGCAGTTTTGCTGTGCTATGCTGGTTGTCGGCGGACTTGTTTGGCACCGTCATTAATACATTCTCCATATAAATCCACTCCGGCATTCAACGGGTCAATCCCTAAATGCGACGCGATAGTTTGCCCAATATCTGCAAAAGTTTCACGCAGCCCTACATTGATGGGCGGCAGACTGGGACCAAATGCCAAAACCGGCACATATTCACGTGTATGGTCGGTTCCCGACCATGTTGGGTCGCAGCCATGATCTGCGGTTAGAAACACAATATCGCCCGGCTTTAATGCCGCCATCATCGCCGGAATATACCTGTCAAAATGCTCAAGCGCCGCAGCATATCCTGCTACGTTGCGGCGGTGGCCATATTCCATATCAAAATCCACAAAATTCGATACCACCAGACTTCCGCCAACGGCTTGCTTTATCGCATCAAGGGTTTTTTCCATTATTTCGGCATTGCCCGTGGCTTTAATGATTTTTCCGGTGCCTTGATGGGCAAAAATATCGCCAATTTTGCCAATAGAAATTACATTTCCGCCGGCCTGCTCTACTCGCAGCAATAATGTTGGTTCTGAAGGCGGCACAGCAAGGTCTTTGCGGTTTCCGGTGCGCTTGAAGTCACCGGCGCACTCGCCAGTAAATGGCCGCGCTATCACCCGCCCAACATTATACTCATCCACCAATTTGCGTGCTAGGTACGACAGCTCATATAGCCTGTCCAGTCCAAAATGTTTTTCATGCGCTGCAATCTGAAACACACTATCCGCCGATGTATATATAATAGGCTTACCCGTGCGGATATGCTCTTCACCCAACGCGTCCAGAATTACCGTACCAGAAGAATGGACATTACCCAAAACTCCGGGCAATCCCCCTTGATCTATTAACGCATTTACGAGTTCCTCAGGAAAACATGGTGACGTATCAGGAAAAAATCCCCACTCCCATTCCACGGGTAATCCTGCCATTTCCCAATGGCCAGAAGGAGTATCTTTACCATAGCTTTTTTCAGCCGCAGCTCCATAAAACCCACCTTTAAGCTCTACCGCCTCAACTCCGGCGGCATAGCTTCCGGTAGCAGATTTGTGTGCCTCTCCCAGACCAAGCGACAGCAAATGCGGAATGCGCAACGCACCGTCGCGCAACCCGTCACCATTGGCCTTTCCCTCGGCACATGCCTTAGCGATATGACCGAATGTATCGGATCCTTCATCGCCAAATTTTGCAGCATCGGGGGCAGCGCCAACGCCAAAACTATCCAGCACAAATATAAATGCCCGCCTGTCTTTTCGCATAACTGCTCCTGTTAGCTGGCCAAACGGTTTGTTTGCGCATTTTCACCACTGATACGCTGATGCACAATGGCAGGTTTTGTAACTTTTGCCGCATGAGCAGAAATTTTATACGCTGTGCGAATATCTTGCGCAGCGCGTTCTGCCTTATTTTGTGAAGAAGCGTGTACCAACGCTAAAGGCGTTGCACTATCTATAGCATCGCCAATACCTTTGAGCGCCGTTAAGCCAACACTATGGTCGATGCTGTCGCTTGGAATTCCGCGTCCTCCGCCCATGCGCAACACAGCCATGCCCACGGCTTTGGTATCAACATTATTAATAATACCTTCTTCTTCACTAAATACTTCCAGCGTTACTTGCGCTTTTGGCAAATAGGTTTCGTAGTTTTCTACAAAATCGTTCGCGCCTCCTAAGGCTGCAACCATACGGCCAAATTTCTCTGCTGCTGCACCAGAATCAAGCGCTTCGTTCAGTTTTACGCGTGCTGCGTTTACATCACTATGCAATCCACCTAACACCAGCATTTCTGAACCCAGCGTCAAAACCACCTCTAGCAAGCGCGAATCACGTTCGGAGGTAGTTAAGAAACGTACGGTTTCTGCTATTTCCACAGCATTTCCTGCTGCACCGCCTAAAGGCTGCCCCATTTCTGTTACAAACGCAGTGGTGCGCAATCCTGCACCATTTGCAACATCCACAATGCTTTGTGCCAACATTTGCGAATCTTCCATACGCTGCATAAATGCTCCGCTACCGGTTTTCACATCCATCACCAGCCCTTGCAGGCCAGAGGCAAGTTTTTTACATAAAATCGAGGCGGTAATCAGTGGAATAGACTCTACCGTAGCGGTTACATCACGTACGCCATATAAACGTTTATCCGCAGGGGCTAAATCGCCGGTTTGCCCAACGATGGCACAGCCGACCTCAGCGACGATATTTTTAAATTGCGCCATATCCTGTCCCACAGTATAACCCGCGATACTTTCGAGCTTATCGAGTGTGCCGCCAGTATGGCCGAGTCCGCGTCCTGATATCATAGGCACATAGCCACCACAAGCCGCCACCATAGGCGCAAGCATCAAGCTGACTTTATCGCCAATTCCGCCGGTAGAATGTTTATCTACTACGGGGCCGTTAAGGTTTTTGTCGCGCCAGTCAATCACCATGCCGCTATGCGTCATTGCGCGGGTGAGTGTCACGCTTTCGCTTGGCTCCATACCGTTTAAAAACACGGCCATAGCAAATGCGGCAACCTGTCCTTCGCTTGCAGAGCCATTGGCAATGCCAGCTACCATTGTTTCTATCGCTTCATCCGACAGCACATGTCCGTCACGTTTTTGCGCAATTATTTCTTGAAATAGCATCGCTTCATCCTTTTATTTTTATATATTATTTTTATTGTTATGCTGCGACTTTCTGGGTCGCGAAGTGCTGTGCAAAAGCTGTTATCAGCTTTTTAATGTCTTCGGTTGCGCGTGCGGCAACAGTCACGGTTTGCTCGTGGCTTAATCCGGTAGCATCCATGCCGGCGCCCAAATTGGTAATTACAGACATTCCCGCTACTTTCATTCCGCAATGGCGCGCAATGATTGCCTCTGGTGCGGTAGACATACCCGCAGCATCAGCGCCCAATACACGGGCGGCACGAATTTCAGCTGGAGTTTCAAAATTAGGGCCAGGAAACCACATATACACCCCTTCATGCAGGGTAACGCCCGAATTTGCAGCAGCCTTGCGTAGCTCTACCGAATGGGCAGCGTCATATGCTTGTGACATGTCCACAAACCGGTTGTCGCCTTGCTCGCCTGTGAGGGGGTTATTTACCGAAAAGAAAATATGATCCACAATCATCATCACCGATCCGGGGCCAACTTCTTCGCGCAAACTACCCGCTGCATTGGTAAGCATAATGGTTTCTACGCCAGCGGCTTTGAGCGAACGCAATGGCACTTTCATGGCTTGTACATTCCCACGCTCATAATGATGTTCACGGCCTTTAAGAAGCAATACCGGAGTTTTTTCCAGATAGCCAAAAATCAGCTCTCCTGCATGGCCGCTTACGGTAGGGCGTGGGAAGTCGGCCAACTCATCATAGGACAGGTGTTTTGCGTCGGTGAGCGCTTCGGCCAAAGGCCCGACCCCCGATCCGAGTGTTATAGCAAGCTTAACATCTGCCCCGCCTATAAAATCACGAATACGTTTAGCGTTGTCTTGGATTACCGGATTATCTAATGGATCAATAATATGTGACATGCTGTTCCCCCATTTTATTATATTTAGTAGTATTATTTAGGGCGACACTATGCACGTTTAGCGGCTTTGTGTAAAGGAAATCACAGCACCCAAAACATGCAAATTTATGCTGCAATGCCACATAAACACATAAAAAATATGTTTATTTGCTTTTTGCCATGAAACTGCAACAATGGGGTGCTAAATTAAACGAATGAACAAAGTTTTTATGCAGACACATCTTCATGCTACGCAGCAATTTTATGAAGGCATGGCACAGGCTACACTGGATGCTAAATCTAAAGCGTTGCCATTACTGGTGAAGCAATTTGACATCAGAGGTCAAAAATTAAAGGCCGAACAAGCGTTCAACAAGAATATATTATTCGATAAGCGCCTGCATCAAATACATAATGGCTTGCCTGGTGCACCTATATCCCATGCACTCTCACGCTTTTCATTAGAGTATTTTTGTAGCATGTCGGCCATTAACCTGTATCGCTTGACTCCCTTAATAGAGCAATTCAAAGCAGAGCTTATCACCGAGGCATATTATGAATATTGCGAAACACAGGAAATAGAGTGGCTAGGGGTATATAACGCAGATATTCCCAATTTCAAGCGCGATACCGGCCATGCGCTTGGGCAGTTACGTTGCGATATTATTAAGCTTTATCTAACCGAGCTCAATGCAAAAAGTAGCCGTGATTCAGATATTTTCATCATTACTCGCCGTTTTTTAGAACGTCAGCAACTGGCAAAAAGCAGCGGTGTAGACGTGACGCCTGCTATGCATGAGGAATGTGCAAAAACTTTAGAAGTTAATGCGGGATGGTTGAAACGTTACTTGTCATTTCATCCGCTGTAGCTAAAGAATCCAGCCTCAGGAATCGGCATCAGCCTCTGCATTACTATCTGCTTTATCACTAGACCCTTCAGGGGAAGCAGGTTTTTTGCGACTGCGTTTTAACGCCACCATTGAAGTAAAATACCCTCCTCCCGCAGCTTTTGGATCAGGCTTTTCCGCCTCATCTGCATTCTGTGTATTAGGAATGTCTTTCGGGCCTTTATAGTCGTTGCTATACGCGTCTAAATAAAAACCACCTTCTTCATTCACCTTAATTTCAAGCACATATTTTTGCGCCGGTGGTTCCTGCTGACGGCTGTAGATAATAAGGTATAGTTTGGTACTTAGTGGAATAGTAACTTCAGGAAATTCCTCGTGCAGCAGTTGCAATTCTTTTTGTGCCGCTTCCACGTTTTCATATATGCGCTTTTTCTTCACGCTGCGCAAAATAGGATGCCCCCAGTTGGGATGCTTGTGCTTGGGGCGCTGACGCTGGGGATGATATTTAATGTCCGATTCGAGCTTTACCGCCTCAAGTGCAAACTTGCCATTGCGACGCTTTTTAATACCCACAACCGCATAATTGCCTGTATAACAATTCTTTTTTTCATCATCGGTAATGGCATAGCCTTTAATCCACAAAATGATGCTGTTGTCGTTCGACTCCTCGTTTTGGTGACGCGACAGCACAAAATGATTGCGAAACACCTGCAACTGTTGCTTGGCCTGCTCTTCGCTGGCAAAGCGATAAGTGCCAGCAAGCACCGCCCCAATGGTGGGGTGCATAACAGTGGCATAGCGGCGCGATTTATTGTTTGCAGTCATAAAAACTCTTAAAACCAATTTCACTTAACACAGTAGTGCAAAACGGTTAACAAGGGGTTAACAAACGAGAATTATTGATATTTTTTAACTTTCAGGCTGGGTATTTTATTTGAAGTATCATTAAACAATTCTGTTAATTCACGCACCATAGTGTCGCTTAATTCGTTTACATCTGTCAAGGTAACTGCACGATTATAGTACCGAGTTACATCATGTCCAATACCAATTGCAAGTAATTCCACAGGTGAACGGCTTTCAACATACTCAATCGCCTCGCGTAAGTGCCTATCGAGGTAAGAGCCATTATTCACTGAAAGCGTACTGTCATCCACAGGTGCGCCGTCAGAGATAACCATTAGAATTTTTCGATCTTCGCTGCGTGCCAGCAACCTGTCATGCGCCCAAAGCAGCGCTTCACCATCAATATTTTCTTTTAAAATACCGTCTTTCAGCATTAACCCCAAATTTTTGCGTCCACGCATCCAACGCTGGTCGGCAGATTTATAGATGATATGGCGCAAATCATTCAACCGACCCGGGTTAGCGGGGCTGCCGTCCGTCACCCATTGTTTGCGCACACTTCCTCCTTTCCAATCGCGGGTAGTAAAACCTAAAATTTCCACCTTGACCCCGCAGCGTTCTAAAGTGCGTGCTAGAATATCTGCACTTAACGCCGCCACAGTGATGGGTCTGCCGCGCATGGAACCGGAATTATCCAATAACAGCGTTACCACCGTATCGCGGAATTCTGCCTCATTTTCCTTTTTATAATAATACGGAAAATCTGGCGAAATAACCACTTGTGGTAAACGTGAGGCGTCTATCATGCCCTCTTCCTGCTCGAATTCCCAATGGCGCAAACGGCGTGCCATTAACAACCGCTGCAGGCGCGCTGCCAAACGACTGGTTACGCCATGAAACTGCATGAGTTTGGTGTCGAGTTGCTGCCTTAGCCGCGACAATTCCTCGGGGCTAGCAAGTTCATGCGCCATCACAATTTCATCATATTTTCGGGTATATATCTGATAAAAATCACTCTGTAGTGTGGCATCGCTGGATTTCTCCCAATTAGGCGTTGCTTCGGCATCTTCTTCCTCATTTTCACTCAGCTGCATGTCGTCCAGCATTGCCGGTGCGGGTATTTTTTGTGCGTCCTCATCAGGCATACGGTCTGTAGGCGAAGGACTGGCCGAGGCTTGCGTAGGCATTTCTTCCGTGTTTGTTAACTCGTCGCTATCGGTTTCTCCTTCTTCGTTTTGCTGGGTATTGGCGGCATTCGGATCACCTCGCGAAGCCATTCCATCGCCACTATCTATGTCTAAATTCTTCAGCAAATCGAACACAGCAGATGAAAACGCCTGTTGCGTGTCGATCCCTTTCGCTAGTGCAGCCAAGCTTTCACCAGCTTTTTGCTCTACTATTTTACGCCAATTATTTACCAATGTTTGCATTGCCGCAGGTGGTGCAATATTTAACGCTTTTTCACGTAACAAACATGCAAGAATGTCGCCTAGAGGAGGTTCGGCCTGATCAGAAACCCGTGAATAACCTTGAATTTCATACCAATTTGTATTGCGTGCGGTAATATTGTGCCGCACTCCATCCATCACTGCTGCACCCTTGCATTCAATTCGCGCAAGCTCTAGTTTGTCATAAATATCTGCGGCTTGCAGCGCATGAGGGCGTGATTTTCGATGATGTTTTGCATTATGATGCTGTAGCACCAATGCCGATAAATCTGCCTCGCCGCGCACCTTATCCAACGATTCGTCAGAGGCAGGAAATGCAGCTAAAGCAATGGTCTTTCCGGTATATAGCGGATCATCGCCGGCAGCATTACTGCCCCAGGTTAGCTCCACCTCCTCTTGCGCTGATAAAGCCCGAGTGGCGGCAGCTATCGCCTGCATTTTGCTGGCAGTATCTCGATTCATAAATTGCCTATGCCGGTATGCTTGAGCGTTGCACCGGATTAAGCTCTACATCAAAACAGCGCTGATAATATTCAGCCAAAACCGGACGCTCCATTTCATCGCATTTATTGTAAAATGTCACTTTAAATGCTTTATGCGGATCGTTAAAAATTTCGGTATTTTCTACCCATGTAATAACCGTGCGCGGCGACATGACCGTAGAAATATCTCCCTGCATTAACCCATGGCGGGTTAAATTTGCCATTGCCACCATTTTCGCCACCAGTTTTTTCTTTTCGCCCTTTGCGTAGACAGGAAACTTTTTGGTTACAATTTCCATTTCCTGATCTTCTGGCAGGTAGTTCAGTGTCGTCACCATATTCCAACGATCCATCTGCCCTTGATTAATTGGGTTTGTACCATGGTATAAACCCGTAGGATCGCCAAGGCCGATGGTGTTAGAGGTAGCAAATAATCGAAAATAGGGATGGGGATGCAACACACGATTCTGATCCAGCAAAGTCAGCTTCCCTTGCGCCTCTAATACCCGCTGTATCACAAACATTACATCAGGACGACCTGCATCATATTCATCAAACACCAGCGCTACCGGACGCTGAAAACTCCACGGCAAAATTCCCTCGCGAAATTCGGTTACCTGCTTGCCATCTTTAATCACAATGGCATCGCGGCCAATCAGATCAATACGGCTAATGTGACTATCGAGGTTAATGCGTATACATGGCCAGTTCAACCGTGCGGCAATCTGCTCGATATGCGTGGATTTGCCTGTGCCATGAAAGCCCTGCACCATCACTTTACGGTCATGGGCGAATCCCGCCAATAGCGCGTGGGTGGTTTCGAGTTCAAAATGATAGGATGGATCAATTTCCGGCACATGTTCACTATGCTGCGAAAATGCCGGAACATCCATGTCCAGATCCACGCCAAACACTTTGCGTGCCGATACTGTTGTGTCGGGTGTTGCAGGTAAATCATCTATTGCTACTACCAAAACCATTCTCCTATACGCATCTGAAACTCACATTGTTTCTCTATTCTCTATCACAGACACGCACAATTTTTCTACTAACATCTTGGCATCAGGACGACTCGGCACGTTTTTGCAAAAGCTTCATTAAGTCCTGATAGGCTTCAGTAACACGTTTAAAGCGGTCTTCGGCTCGCTTGTCACCACGATTCATATCTGGGTGATGCTTTTTCACTAACATCTTATATTGTTTTTTGATGTCCTGAAGCGTCACTTCACCCTCAAGGTTCAGTACTGCGAGTGCTTTATGTTCTTCATCAGTCATCATCATGGCTCTGGCACGTTGTTTCTGGTGCCGCTCAAAACTATGGCGCTGCCCTGTCAACATTTCGTGCAAGGCTTGCTCCAATTTCTGCTCATTAGTGTTTTGATAGTTGATTTTCCATGTTGGCCGATGCCCCAACATGGCGTCTTTCATAAAATCTTCAATCTGACTGGCATGCATTCCCGTAAAATAATCCCAGCTGGCATTATAATCGCGCACATGATCGAGGCAAAACCAACGGTATTTATTTAGCTCTTGCGGGGAAAATGGTGCCTTATATTCACCGCCCAGTTCACAACCTGGCATATCGCAATCGGGCAAGTTGGGATCACGCACCACATTGGGCGGGGGTTTCGACGATGTTTTGCGAGGACGTGCCATAGCTACATTATGCCCGTGCGCGCATTAACTGCGCAAGTAATTGTTGCACGTAACATTACACATCACGCAGGGACAGCCGTGTTTTGCGTTTCTTCGTCTGTTTGCACTAAACCCAGCACTTCATTTGCCAGCGCTTTCACTTCTAGCGAGGCCTGATGACTCGGATTCGTTTCGGTAGCGGTACGGCCTTCGATAAGCGCACTGGCGAATAGCACACGATTACCTAATGTATGCTCCATCACATCTTCGCTGCCCAGTGTATCTAGCGCCATTTGCGCAAGTTTAGAATGTGGAGAAACACGATTTAAAATCACTTTTACCAATTTACGCTCGTCTTTGGCCAATTTTAGCGTAGCCTGCGTCGCCCATAAATCGGTAGGGCTGGGTTGCACAGGCAGCAAAACCAAATCGGCTTCACGTATGGCGGTTTTTGCATCGGCTTCTGTATGGGGCGGGCTGTCGATAATAATAAAATCATGATCGCGTTTTAAGCGGTTGATTTCACTGCTCACACGCCAGCCAGAAATGGTTGCAAAGCTCATTCCCGTATAGCCTTCGCCAAAACGCTCTTCGCGCAGCTTATGCCAATGAGCCAGACTGCCCTGTGGATCAATATCAATAACAGCAACGCGCTTGCCGCGCTGGCTTAGTGCCACAGCTAAATGCGCGGCTACAGTAGTTTTTCCGGCGCCGCCTTTTTGCTGTGCTATGGTGATGACGGTATGCGTCATAATGTCCTCGCTATGGTATTATGTTGTAATTGCCGCGCAAAAACGTTAGTAAATAACGCTTTATTACTATCATAGTCCAATGCCCATGTCTTGCACAATCCATGCCCCCAGCGAGAGTTTATTTGCCCAGTGCAGCGCACGTCTAAATAACGGCCAACTGGTTGCATTCCCTACAGAAACCGTATATGGCTTAGGGGCAAATGCATGTGACGACCATGCAGTAGCGCGCATATATGAAGCAAAGCGCCGCCCCAGTTTTAACCCGTTGATAGTGCATTTAGCCAATGCCGCCCATGCCACTCGTTACATTTATGCCACTGATTTGTTTAACGCATTAAGCCGCGCTTTCTGGCCGGGTCCATGCACATTGATTGCTCAACGCCGCAAAGATTGTCCGTTATCGCTATTAGTCAGCGCAGGATTAGACAGTGTGGCTTTGCGAGTCCCTGCCCATTCCGTAGCCCAGCAGTTGCTTGTTGCAAGTGGCCTTCCCCTCGCCGCTCCAAGCGCCAACCGCTCTGGACGCATTAGCCCCACCTTAGCGCAGCATGTTGCGAGTGAATTTGCCGATAGCAATATTCCTGTAATTGATGGTGGTGCTTGCGCAATGGGCGTGGAATCTACCGTGATTGATGCCCGTGGCGAAATCCCAGTTATTTTACGCCCCGGCAATATTACCCATGAAGATATTGCGCAGGTTTGGAACACCCCTGCAAGCTTTGCAACTGATGCCCCTGCCGAACATCGCTCGCCGGGTATGCTACTTAGTCACTATGCGCCCGACCGCCCAGTGAGGCTGGACGCCACCCACGCCGAAAAAGGCGAGGCATTTTTAACATTTGGCGCAGATTACAAAGGGGATATCAACCTTAGTGAAAACGGCAATCTTACCGAGGCCGCCGCCAATTTGTTCGCTGCATTACGCTTGCTTGACAATTCACGCTATGCCAGCATTGCCGTAGCCCCTATTCCACACACAGGCTTAGGCATTGCAATTAACGACAGACTAAAACGCGCCGCCGCACCCCGCGCAGAATGAAAGCGCTATTTTTAGGTAATTTGGGTGATGTTTAGCCATTGGCTGGATCGCGCAGAGCTTTCTAAGCCGTGCCTTTCAACGCTTCTTCAATAGTGATGGGTGTATTAGGCGTACCCACTTTAACAAACAGCACTGTGCTACATATTAGGAAAAATCAACGATCTTTAGGCCACTAGGTCGAATTGTGTACGACTACATACGATTATCTAATACGCTTCAAGCCGTTATTTTATAGCCTATCCCGCACCACCTACGATCCATTACGCCACACTTGTAATTTGGCTGGCACCTATTTGGTGCGTAATATGGAAGTTCTAAGCAGTGGCTTTCAGAGCTTCTTCAATAGTGATTGGAGCATCCGGTGTCCCCACTTTCACAAATCGTACAGTACTTTCAGAGCCGTCGCTTGCTTCGATAAGTGTTAAAATACGTGCCGCTTTTTCACGGACTATTTGCATTTTAGGGTCATTGATAATTTCTTCTTCTGGGCGTTTTGCGTCAATAGCATCCATAACGTCAGACATGCTCTGCAAGGTCTCGGTAATGGGCTTGCTGATAATGACTTCGTTCTCTTTCATTAAATCACCGATACCGCAGTCATCAAAAAGCATACATGCTGCTTCAATAAACGAAATGGTCATATCTCCTGATACGGCACCTCCTTCGGCCCATGCACGTAACTGATAGTTTTTGTTTTCTATCTCTCTTAGGACCCCAATTATGTTCTCTAGATAGATGGTAATTATATACATCTCAACCGCGCTTCAAAAATAGTTGAAATCATCAAAGGGAATATGTGTCTTATTGGGATCAATAGATGGCTGGCCATGTATGTCTAGCCATTGCCCATCTTTAACCCAACGCACATACTCACTTTTGGCAAATGTGTATTTGGATTTTGAGTTGCCTTTTTGTGCACGCACATACTGACATCCCGTAGGCGCTGGCTGAGGTTCATCTGCTATATTTTTTCTTCGAAAGAGCTTTATAAATTTAGCTTGCAACCGTTATTAAGCAATAAGTTTAGCCCAATATGGCTCAATCATCAAAGCATCTTTAAGGCTGATAAACGTATCTGTGGTTCCGGCTTCCACATAATCTACCGTGCTTTCAGAGCCATCGGTGGATTCAACTAGTTCGAGCACTTTGGCGGCTTTTTGACGCACGATTTTCATTTCTGGTGTGTCGATGATTTTATGTTCGGGTTTATTATAGCCAACCTTATCAACAACTTTATTCAATTCACGTAATGCTTGATCCGCTTCTTTACTAAAAATAATCTCGTCTTTCGTATATAAAATCTTCTCTAAGTCATAATCGTCAAAAAGGTCGCTTATATTTTCACCATAGGAATAGCATAATCCTTTATCGTTTTTAAACCACGCCACTTTTTGGAAATCTCTGCTGGCTAAAGTGCGCAAATGATCAATGACGTTTTCTGGACATATTGAGTACTGGCTCATTTATATTTCTCCAAATCAAATCGCTTAAAGTCTTTCAAAGGTATATGGGATTCTTCTGATTTTAGCTTTACCCTGTTCCCGTTCACATCATAGCTTTTGCTTTTAATCTGCACACGCGCATTATCAACTCGTTGTCCGGGGTTCGAGCTATTTGGATCGCCTTTGGACACTTTTATATAGGTATGCCCTTTGGACTTAGGATCTTTGTATATATACCCTTTTTCATCTTTGCTGCGCTCTTTCTTCCATGATTTCGGTGTTCCTTTTACCCGTTTAGCAATGCGGGTTTGGAATATTCTGACCAGTGCAGTGTCCATACTTGCCGTTGCTTCTGCAAGGAATGCTCTCGCAGCAAAGGCAGAAATCACATAGAATTCTGGATATACTGGCTCAATCGCATCTTCACGTAACAGCGCTTCAATTTCTTCTTGCGAACGTGCACGAATCGGGCGGGCGACGCAGCGGCAGTTATAATCCTCGCCGGGGTGTCCGGTTTCTGGTGGGGAATCCCACGCAAATATTTTTCCGTCATTTACAGCATGGGCAGAGCGTACTTTTTCATCATCCGCCGTTGTCCATACATAATGGGATATATCCGAATCCGCCTGCCGTATGGTGCACAGTATGAGAGTTTCTAAGCAGTAGCTTTTAATGCTTCTTCAATAGTGATGGGAGTATCAGGCGTTCCTGTTTTGACAAATCGCACTGTGCTTTCGGAGCCATCACTTGCTTCAATAAGCGTTAGGATGCGCGATGCTTTTTCACGCACTATCTGCATTTTGGGGTCATTGATAATTTCTTCTTCAGGACGGCGCCCGTCAATCTCATCAATTACGTCAGACATGCTCCGCAATATTTCGGTGACGGAGCGGCTGATTATAACTTCATTTTCTTTCAATAAATGACCTATGCCGCTGTCGTCTAAAAGAACGCACACAGCTTCAGAAAAAGAGCCAACAAAGTTGTGTGGATTATCGACATTTAACCAAACATTAGTTTGATATTGCTTATCAGAAAGCTCTTTTAAGATTTCTATAACATTTTCTATATATATTTGCTCGTTCATCTGAATATATCCGGATTAAATTTAAAATCTTTTAGTGGGATATTTGGTGCGTATTTCCATTATGGTTGCAACACTTGTAAGGTTCCTTCTTCAAGAAAAGTGACCGTATTTTCAGATTTATCGCTGGATTCTATCAACTTTAACACTTCTGATGCCTTTTGCCGGACAATTTCCATTTTAGGGTCATTGATGACTTCCATCGGTCTACGGCCATATTCTTCCAGAGGTTCAATGGCGTTCCATAACTCTTGTAACGCGACAGTTACACGCTGATCGTAAATGATTGCATCTCTACCTAATGCATCACTTAAGAGTGAATCATCCCAAAATTGTATAGCCGCTTCAGTAAAAGAGGTGACCCAACCCTCAGGATTATCCTTGTTAGCCCAAATGCGTTCTTGAAAATCACGGTCGGATAACTCGGCTAATGCTTCGAAAAGATGATTTTTGAATATTTCAGCGCATTCTATCATTAGAATAAATCCTTATTGAATTCAAGTGCTGTATAACAAATACTTGTCTTTAACTAGAGGTTTGGCAACTAAGCTTTTTTTCACCTCTTCGAGTGCATCTTCAATAGAAATAAGAACGTCTGGTGTTCCTGTTTTAAGAAATTCAATTGTGCTTTCAGAGCCATCACTGGCTTTAACCAATTTGAAAGCCTTAGTTGCTTTTTGGCGCACAGATTCCATTTCGGGTAAATCAATATTCCCACGTTCAACTTTAGCAACGTCAACGTTATCTATTGCATCACTTAACTCACGCAAAGCCTTGTCTGCTTCATGGCTGATCACGACGACTCCTTCTTCGTACAACGCTTTTTTGACATCACCATCATCAAAAAGATCGCTGATTTCACTACTAAAAGAAGATGCGATACCCTGATCGTTTTCAAACCATCCAACGAGCTGAAACTCTTTACTAGCTAATGCAAGTAAATCTATTAAGAAGTTTTCTGGATATATAGCATAGCCGCTCATTTGAATTTCCTCGGGTCAAATTTAAAATCTTCAATTGGTATGTGAGACTCTTGTGATTCTTTTGGCACAATATTGCCGTTCTTATCTAGCGATTTTCCGTCTTTCTGCCACCTTACATTATCGTATCTTTGTCCCGGCCGAGAACTTTTTGGATCACCTCTGCTGGTTTTAACGTAAGTGTGTCCTTTTGATTTAGGATCTTTGTTAATATAGCCTTTATTATTGTCTGTCCGTTACTTTTTCCAGTTTTTGGGAATGCCATTAAAGCGTTTAGCAATACGGTCTTGGAATATTCTTGCCAGTGCATTGTCCATATCGGCGGTGGCACGAGCGAGAATTCTACGTGCTGCAACTCCTGAAATCACATAAAACTCAGGATAAACGGGTTCAATCGCATCTTCTCGCAATAATACCTCAATTTCTTCCTGTGAGCGTGTGAGAATTGGGCGGGCGATGCAGCGGCAATTATAGTCTTCGCCGGGATGTCCGGTTTCGGGCGGAGAATCCCATGCGAAGATTTTCTCGTCATTCTCTGCATGGGCAGAACGTACTTTTTCATCGTCTGCTGTTGTCCATACATAATGGGATATATCCGAATCCGCCTGCCGTATCTCGCTGAGCTTGCCATTGAAATGCGTTGCCAGCATATCAATTCTGTAGGGAATGGTGGTGTCTTGGTAGAAGGCTCTCGCCAATTCCATATGTTCCATGATTTGCGTAGCGTTTTTGCCTTGCGTGCCCAATTTCGCAAGCTCCGCTTCGAGCATAGTAGTTGCCCCGTCCTCTATCGTACGAGCATAGACAGAAGAAAATGCCTCAGTTGCTTCTGGTATAGTGTGCGATTGGGAGATATCTGATTTCTGGCCAAGCAGTGCGGTGTGCATATCTGCATTGATCCACTGAATCTCATCAGCAATAGTTTTGGCGATCACTTTCAGCGGAAACGCTATTTCGGGCAGCAATTGCTCTAATGGCATACGCTGAAAATGCTCGCGTATGGGCTGGATGATGTAATCAGGTGTAGGAATCTCATTTAACAGAATGCCGAAGGTATTGAGCATTTCTGCCTGAGCACGACGCCTGCGAACGGCTTTGTCATGTTCCAATACATTATCGGTTTCTGGTAGAGAATTATGCAGAACTTCCCACAGTGCATAGATTAAATGCTGCTTGGTGTTTTCTTTTTTAGCCAGCTTCGCTTCAACATATGCATGGATTTGGGAGTAAAACGCAGTCGAAACATCGACCAATCTGGGATTTTCATAATAGAGGTGTTCTATTGCCAGCTGTTCGTTAGGCAGTAAATCTGTCCAAACTTCACCGTATAATACCGTTTCCAAATAGCCTTGATTATTGCCCAGTGCCACATGGTAAAGCTGTGCTTCAGCATTTTTGGTCGTGTCCGTTCGGTGGGGAAAATAATGCGAAATTGCAGTATCGCGCATCGCATCATATGCGTGTGCAGTGAAAGGCTTAAGGCGATTTGCGTTTGATCGCAATTGCCGTATATCGGAAAAAGTGTAGCTCATAGGCTTGAGCTTACGGGCTAGAAGAAATATCCGGAAGTGGTGAACTGCATCAACTACGATTGGTTACGCCAGAGCATGGCATTCAAGTCGTGCATATGGGGTTGAATGCGGCTGAAATAACAAAATGGTGTCCCCGAGAGGATTCGAACCTCCGACCTACAGATTAGGAATCTGTCGCTCTATCCTGCTGAGCTACGGGGACAATGTCAATTACTTCAATGATTTATACTTGCCTTGCGCAAGGATTCAGACCTCTACTCAACGTTAAGATACTTTGGCTGGCAATCGTGCAAAGAACCAATCGGTTAAGGCGGTTGACAGGCACGCCATAAACCATAGCGGTACATATAGCTGCCATGGGAATACAATGCGTGAGCGGTTGCGACTTAAGCCAGAACGGATAATCTTAGCCGCTTTTTCCGGCGACATAATAAACGGCATAGGAAATGTATTGGTTTCGGTGAGCGGGGTTTTTACATAGCCCGGGCAAATCACGTTGACCTTCACACCACTATGGCCAAGTTGGCCGCGCAAGCCCTCACCTAAGCTACGCACTGCCGCTTTACTGGCTGCATATGCCGGGGCGCTGGGCAAGCCACGTATGCCAGCCAAGGAGCTGACAATCGCAATTTGCCCCGCTTTTCGTGCTGCCATACGTGGTGAAACAGGCAATATTGTATGCAGCACGCCCTGAACATTCGTATCGAAAATGCGGTAGGTGCTTTCCGCTTCGTTGCCGCCACTACCACCAGATATGCCTGCATTAGCAATAAGCAGGTCAATGGGGTTTTGCTCATCAAAATGACACAGCCAGTCTTCCATAGATGCTTTGTCACATATATCGATACTCGCGGTTTTCAACTTTGCACCTTTTGCCTCACATGCCGCTTCCACTTCAGCCAGTCGCTCGCTATTACGCCCCAGCAATCCCAAATATACATTTTGTTCGGCATATTCTTTTGCCAATGCCGCGCCTATTCCGCTACTTGCACCGGTTATCACAATGGTTTTCAAAGCATTTTCCTCTTTATGTTTAGGAATTTATTAACTTATACATGCTAAACCAATAATTGCTTATTACTTTTTTACTGGCAAATCACGTAGCTTACGTTATCTTGCGGAATTATTTAGATAAGAACACACAACAACGCTGGCAGGCACCATGGTTAACGATACTAAGAAATCAAAATCTAAAAACACCCCCCTGGATCAAGAAATTCCATTCGGGGGATGGTCTAGCGATAATGTAGGGTCAACATCTAACGATGACAATGCACAAACAGACTCTGTTGAAGAAACTGCTCCCGCGCCTGTCAAAAAAGAAGAAACGGGCATCCGCAGCTTTTCAGATGCGTTTGGAAAAAATGCAGGAGATAAGCCGATAGAGCTTCCACCTGCAGAAGAAGTGCTCGATCCGGATGAGCTATCTAATACTGGTGGTGCAAAACGCCCTTCAATTGCTGTGCCCAAAGCAACAACTCAAGAATCCGACGAACTTGAATCCACTGATGAAGAATGGAGCACACAAAAAGAAGAGGAGGAAGAGGAAGAGAAAGAAGTAGACCCTTTTGCATGGTCGCAAGAAGACATTCCTGCTGACAACACTCCCCGCACCCGCAGGAGAGAAATGGGCGAAGATGCAGGATGGATGGCTCCCACTACTGATTTATCGCAATTTGAAGAATCTAGTTATGATTACAGCAAGGAAGAAAAAGAAGAAGAAATTATTCCGACTGTAAACCCCTTCACTTTCAATAAAAAAGAAGAATGGCAAGCACCGCCAATGTCGGTAGAAGACCTGATGGATAACGATACGGACGTGGGAGCTGAATTGCAAAATGACAGCAATTCAAACCAAAAAAACAATGCCGAAACATTATCGCCTTTCAATTTTGTAACTCTTGGAAAAACACAGGCCAATACAGAACAGCCTCAGCAACAAGCTACAATTGCGCAACCGCCTATCACTGATCCGATCGTGCCGCAGGAAAATGCCTCCCAGCCCGACATTATCCCAGATGCAGATATTGCACCTCCACAGCCGGAATCTTTGCCAGAGCCCGCTCAGCAGGCCGAGAATTATAGTGACGATTTTGGTGAGGAATCGCTTCAGGCAGGGGAAAGCCAATCAGAACTCCAACCTGAAACACCATCATCAGCACATGATATTTTTTCCCAAGGCAATCCCCCTGAAGCCGATACAAACACAATTGCCACGCCCGAAGAAACTGCTTTTGCGCAGCCCCAAACATCTTCGCCTGCTGCAATTGAAGAAACACCTGCACAAACTCCTGAAAGCACTTCAGGTTTTGGCAAATCCACCAAAACCAGCACCCCGCCAATTGAGGAAAAAACGCCCTCCAGCAGTGATATTTTCTCAGACAACATCCCCCCTGCCCCCATGCCTGAAGATACGCATATGGAAGGCACGGCCAGTGTAGAAGCACCTGTCGCTACCAACCCCATTGTAGAAAAAGCACCCGATGCGGCACCTGCAACCAATTACACGCCATATACTGCCTCTCAGGCGCTCTCTGATGAACCCGAGGACAATGCTCCAAAAGCGGTCGTAACCTCAGTTGACGGCTCACAGCGCACAGCAATGGCCGAAGAACTGAACATGCCTAAATACGATCCAGATGCTGCATCTTCGTCGCCACAGCCAGATAGAACTCCCGCTATTGCGTCAGAGCCGGAACCTCAACCCAAGGCAGTTGAAACTCAAGATTCATCAGCCGCATCGCCTCTCACAGCATCGCAGGACAATATAAATACCGGAGGTCAGGAAGCTGCATTGGCTGAAGAAAACGCTCCCGCTGCATTCAACAATCCATTTGTGGCAAGCACACCAGCCGAACCTGCTTTTGTACCCAGTATTGAAGCAGATGATGCCATAGATACTACACAAGGCGCAATGTCGGCTCATCAACCTGCCAAGCAACCCGAGGTTGCAGATATTTTTGGCCAAACTACCGAAACACCCTCAGCTACCGAAACACCTGCAGCAGCTACAGCTCCCGCTGGTCAAGATGATTGGATGGCTAACGAATCCAGCCGTCACCCCTCTACACCGCCTATAGAATCCCCAGTAGAAGCAGTTGACGATCCTTTTCAGGAAGCTACACATGAACAACCTGCGCCAGATTCTCAAAGCTACGATCAAGGGCAGAGCGATCAAGCAGCATCAGACATATTCAGCACAGATCAAGCCAGCCCGGAAGAACCGGCACAGGAAGAGCTTGCTACCCCTGCCCCGCCGCCTATGGCCGTACCCATAACCAATAACGATGCAGGACAACCACCTGCTGGTGGCATGGATATCAATCATATTCTGCAAGAGCACATCAATTGGCTGCACAGCAATGGCAGAGATGGCCGCCGTGCAAATTTCCGCAATGCTGATTTGCAAGGCTACAATCTCACTAATTTACAATTAACCGAAGCAAGCTTTCGCGGCGCAAACCTGTCCAATGCCAGTTTAAGCGGCAGTGATTTACGTGGCGCAGATTTATCTGAAGCAATTTTTGAGAATACCGATTTACGCAATGCAAATTTGGCCTCTGCCGTAATGAATAGCGCAGATTTGCGTAGTTCTCATCTTGCTGGCGCCGACTTGCAAAGCGCCGATCTTAGCAGCGCTGTAATGGCAGGTATGATTTTATCAGGCATTAATTTCGCTGCGGCTATCCTGCAAGATACTAATTTAGAAAGCGCTAATCTCACACAAGCGAATATGCAAGGCGCAAATTTGCGTGGCGCTCAGCTTTCTGCTGCAAACCTTACTGCCGCCAATCTGGCTCAGGCCAATTGCCGCGATGTGCGCTTCGATCAGGCAATAATGGATAATGTAGCCCTGACTGGCACCAACATGAAAAATGCAAGTATGGCTGGCGCAAGCCTTGCAGGCGTTGATATTGCAGCCGCTGAAGAAACCTCTCAGGAACTTCGCCAAGAAAGTCTTCATGCTGAAAAAAATCTTATTCAACAGGAGTGGGCGCGGGTTAAAACCTATGAAGATCAGGTTAAACAGCTCCAATCACAAATTCAGCAACGCGAAATGACCCTGCAAACAGATCGCGCTAATATTGAACGAGCAAAAAGAGATATTGCCGATCAATATCAAGGTGTTGAAGCGCTTATGCAGAAAACTCACGAAGTAATGCAACGGCACCGTGTGCATGATAAGCTGTTTAAATATTTTGGTATTATGTGGTTTGTCTTCACCATCCTGGCCTTTGTATCTATCATGATGTTTGTACAGGCCATTGATATTGCCGATTTAAACTGGCTGGCTTTATCGATTGTTGTTGGCGGCTGCGGACTTATTATGGGCTTATTTATTGCCACCAGTATCCGCAGCATCAAGTTGTCTAATAATCTTAAAAAATTATTAGATGTATATGAACAGCAACTTCCCAATAGCGATAACACCGGACATTAATTCTATGGCTCATAGCTCATCCACGCGCCCCGATAAGCGCTCTTTATGCGTGTTTTGCGGTGCGCAAAATGCCGTTGACGCCCAGCATCTTGACATGGGTACTAAAGTGGGCAACTCCATTGCACAGTCCGATTTGCGTTTGGTATTCGGTGGCGGTGATTGTGGAATGATGGGCGCAGTCGCCAATGCTGCCATGGATGGCGGCGGCGAAGTAATTGGCGTTTTCCCCCATCATTTACGCGCACATGAAGCTGAACACACCGGAATTACCGAAACTATTATTGTCGGCAGCATGCACGAGCGCAAAAAACTCATGTTTGATTTATCCGATATGTTTGCCATTTTGCCCGGCGGATTTGGCACTATGGATGAAATGTTTGAAATTCTTACATGGCGGCAAATTGGCCTGCATGAAAAACCTGTATTTATATTTAACCATCTTGGCTATTGGGATCCATTGATTACAATGATGGAGCACATCATAGACAAGCGCTTCGCCAAACCTGTAAACCGAGATTTCTATCAGGTATTTGAGACACTTGAATCAATGATGGAAGCTGTAAATTCCACACCACTAAAAAAAATCCTGCTAAACCCATAAAAAGTTATTGACGACTCTTGGCTGAGCGCCTATAAGTGCCACCTCGCCAGCGACAAACTGCTGACGAAACGGCCAGAGAGCATAAGTTACTTATAATGCTGGCCTGCAAATAGAAAGCGTTAGAGAATTGGTTTTTGGGCTCTGATGGGTGTTAGTATATATTGGAACTAGCACTGTGAGAGTCTGAGACGTGATAACACACGTTAAAAGATGTAATTGCAGATGCGATTGATGGATTTATTCATTTTTTGCAGTGCAAGTTCCGTAATGAATTTGAGTCTATTTTTGATATTATCAGGAATAGAACTTGCAAGGATTAAACTTGAGAGTTTGATCCTGGCTCAGAACGAACGCTGGCGGCAGGCCTAACACATGCAAGTCGAACGAAGTCTTCGGACTTAGTGGCGCACGGGTGAGTAACGCGTAGGAATCTACCTTATAGTCTGTGACAACAGTTGGAAACGACTGCTAATA